>CAYGOW010000212.1:0-6507 GCA_964351425.1 uncultured Roseivirgaceae bacterium | reverse complement strand
CAGACGGTATTCATCCTTAAATGCATCCACCTGATGTTCCCAGAAAGAATGATCAAGGTTCCAACCATGAATGAAAAGAAGGGTATATGCTCCCTTGCCAGTGTCCTCAACATGGATAGGAAGTCCGTCAAAAGATGTGATCTGTGCCTGGATAATCGAAAAACTAAACAGGAAAAGATATAACAAGACTCTGCCCATGATCCATGTGTTTTGGTTATGCTTTACTCTACGAGTCGTAGCGCATCCAAGTTACACATGTTTGCTTTCGCTTAGCAAATGCGAGAATAATCCCGGAGCTATGATAGATTTTTGAACGAACACTTAAACTGAGAATTTTAGAAATACCCATCAAGAGTCAGGCATCATGTAAAAATGAAAAAAGCCACCCCGTAGAACAGGGTGGCTTTTCCTAAACAATCACAAAGATTAACTATTCGGATCCAGAATCTTATCGATTCGTTCCACGGCATCCTCAAGGTGATAGCGTGTCATCGCATCCGAAGTTCGGTTGATGCCATTACGCAAGGTGGTGCGCAATGTTTTCAGCTCGGCGCGAACCATCGGCCGGATATCTGACTGGGCCACATCAACTCCTCCCCTTCTGCTCGATTCAGAATCTTCACTCATCAGGTATCCTAACCTTTCGATGTAAGCGCGCTGTAATGTCCTTCTGTAAATATCAATGGCAGCACCACGACGAACTTCCGACCAGATTCCGTTGCGCAGATCGTTCATCATTTCAAGGGCCGTGTAGGTGTCATTACCTAAAATGGACTCACTCTCAGCCATTCGGGCCAGGCGATCAGGAGAAAGTAATTGATCCAATGTACTGGCTTGGGCTCCTGTTATTCGGCTAACCGAACCTGTTCCCTGTATACGATCCAGGATGTCGCGGTCGAGCAACCATTCAGGTGTAGCAAAAGTATTTTCCAGCAAATAGTTCATTGCTTCTTTCTGTCGGGCTTCCGGGATAAAGCTGTAAACCGCTCCTTCCTGATCTGCTGTTTTGAGTGTCTCATACATCCCTCCAATGTTGTTCCGGACATGGCCATTATAACGGTTCCATTGATTGATCACCTGTCCGTAAATTTCATTTAGGTCATCATAATCCTTTCCGTCCTGGGTTGTCCACTCGATAAGATTAGGCACAATCCGCTTGAGGTTAGCCAGTCCGTACGCACTGGCCTTCGCCGCATTGTCACCCAAATCTTCGGTTTGTGCGCGTGGATCAACACCCCTGCCCTGACGACCGTACCAGTACATAGGATCACCTTCATGCGACTTTACCCAGGCATTCAAACGATCTTTTTCCGCATCAGGTCCTGCTAAATCAGGAAACAAACTGTAACCCCATTTTACTGCCCACTTATCGTAAGTTCCAATCTGAGGATGAAGCGCCGCGTTGTCACCCGGTTGGGCCACATAGTTGAAACGTGCGTAATCCATAATAGACGGAGCAGTTCCCATGGTTTTAGTGAAACTGGGTGAACGCAATGAATCCACCGGGTAGGCATAGCTCGATCCCATATTATGCGGGAAGCCCAGTGTATGACCTACTTCGTGCGCCGACACAAATCGAATCAATTCTCCCATCACTTCATCCTTGAACTTGACATTTCTCGCCTCCTCATTCACCGGCGATGTCTGGATAAAGTACCAGTTACGCAGCAGGTTCATCACATTGTGATACCAGATAATATCACTTTCAATGATTTCACCCGAGCGTGGGTCATGTACATGCGGACCCATCGCATTTTGTATCGGGTTGGCGGTATACCGTACTACGGAATAGCGCACATCCTCCGGACTCCAGTCGGGGTCCTCTTCCTTGCTTGGTGGGTCTTTGGCAATTATGGCATTCTTAAAACCAGCTGCCTCAAAAGCCACCTGCCAGTCTTCGATTCCCTTTTTGATGTATTCCCGCCACTTTATAGGCGTTGCCGGGTCGATGTAATAGACAATTGGCTTAATTGGCTCGACGAGTTCCCCGCGCTTGTACGCTTCCATATCTTTAGGCTCCAATCTCCATCGTGTGATGTAACGACGGGTCGTTGCCTTCTGCTCATCCAATCCATAATCAATTTGTGAAACAGAAAAGAATCCCACTCTCGGGTCATAAATTCTTGGCTGCATCGGCTCCTTAGGAAGAAGCACCATGGATTGATTCATTTCAACCGACAATGCGCCTGTATTGCCGTTTGCCGGGGGGTTGTTGGCGTTATACGTAAGAATATGCCGAACTTCCGTATTCATCGGGAAACTCTTCCAGGACATAATCAACGATCGTTTCTTGTCCAATCCACGCACCTCAAAAGCTCTGCGCTGACCGTCGCTTAAGGCTCCGATCATTTTTACATCCGATGTGAATAAATCCTCTACATCCACAACGTAGGAAGAAGAATCTTTCCCCATGGCTTTGATATCGAAGGTCATGATGATCGGCTCGAAATTGTTATTCCTGACCGATTCATAAATTGGCTGATCTTCACTGGCCACGCTGTTATAAGAAACCGAGCGCAGAAGTAATTGATTGTCTTTCTGCTGCCAGCGCCAGACTTGCTGATTTCTGGCTTTCATACCGGCCCCGCCGAAATTGAAATTTTCGACAGTCCCCGATATTCTGGAAATCACCAGGATTTCTCTTTCCAGAAGTGAATCCGGAATTTCGAAATAGTATTTGTCTTTCACCTTATGTACGGTGAACAATCCGTCATCAGAAACGGCATCGCTTGTTATGATTTCTCCGAACGGTTTGATCGGTGAATCATTTTTTTTCTTCGGAGGCGCCTGTTCCGTCGCATCCTTTTTCTTCTTATTCTTTTTTTTCTGTGCCTGCCCCGTAGTCGCTACGAAACACAGGATCAGGAGAAGTGGTAAAAGTTTTTTCATATAAGTAGATGTTTAACCGTCTAAAATTGTTCAAAAGATCCCCCTGTATTTGCGGATTAAATGACAAGCAGTTATAAAATTATATGAGCGGGGGTTTTACGTAATTTATGCCGGCCGTTCGTTGGCATATTGGTTTGAAATGGCTAAGGTTGTAAGCAACTTTTTAAAAAATATGGTATCCATACGACTTGGGGGTGTACCTGAACACTTCAATTATCCTATTCGTCAGGCACTTGAAAATGGTGAATTTCAAAAAGCAAGTATTGATTTAACCTGGCAAATACATGAAGGCGGGACAGGAGAAATGACCGCAGCACTTGCCGGGAATACTTGTGACGCGTGTATTTTACTCACCGAGGGAATAATATCAGCTATTTTAGGCGGAAACCCTTCAAAAATTATTAGCGGTTATGTGAGTTCACCACTCATTTGGGGAGTCCACACCGGTAAAAATCAGAAGACCCGGTATGAAGATGCGTTTAAGGAAAAAATAGCCATTAGTCGTGTTGGATCCGGATCCCATTTAATGCCTACAGTTGACGCGTTATTAAAAAATGATTCAATTCAACCTGATCAATTTGTGGTTGTTAATAACCTGGAGGGGGCTATTACCTCTTTAAATGAAGGGGATACCTCCGTATTTTACTGGGAGAAATACACCACCAAACCCTACGTGGAAAAAGGATTGTTAAAAAGAATCGGAGAATTTATTTCTCCCTGGCCGTGCTTCATGATCGCCGCGTCAGACCGGATAATCGATAAGCAACCTGAAGCCCTTGACCGAATGTTACGCGTCATCCATCGCGCATGTGAAGATTTCATGAATGACAGCAATGCACCAAATATTATATCTGAGGAATTCGCATTGAACGAAAAGGATGCCAATTTCTGGTTTCATGCTACCGAATGGGCAACGAACAGTTGGGTAAGCGATAAAGTGCTTAAGAGTGTATTATTTACGCTTAAAGAAGCCGGCATAGTGCCACAAACATCTACTACAGATGGCCTTGTTTGGCAACGTTAATTGCAATATTCAGGTCAAATCTCAGCAATCACTTGCCTTCTCTGATTCTCCCTCCTATCTTGTTAAAAAATGCCAGATTCGGGAATGAATTAGCCAGAATCAGCAGCTTATAACGATTTATTCAAATCCTATGTCAGATCCATCCGGGACGTTAAGCAAGTCCGTAAAAATTACATTGGAAGTAGCCATCCGGCTATTCATTGTCGGGATCATCATTGCATGGTGCATAACCATTTTACTTCCCTTTTTAGGTCCGGTCATATGGGGCATCATTCTCGCCGTTTCCATTGCCCCACTGTACAACAGACTTAATCTCATGCTTGGGAATAAGCCTAAAATGGCATCTTTCATTATTTCATCACTATTTATCCTCGTGATCATTGTACCCGTTTATTTCATTACGCAATCAATGGTCAGCGGATTAATGGACATTGGAAGTGCACTACGCGATGGTACGTTGCAGATTCCACCGCCTACAGATAGGGTCAAAGAATGGCCCCTTATTGGTGAACGGGCAGCAACGGCCTGGTCCGCTATTTCTGAGAATTTATCCGGTGCGATTCAAACCTATAAAGCTGAATTGGAAGGTCTGGGTAAGTGGATCCTGGGCACCATTTCATCATTAATGATCGACCTGGCACTCATTATTGTTTCCATCATTATTTCCGGAATTCTGCTGGCAACGCAAGGGACGAAAGAAGTATATGAAAAATTATTTGTTAAAATTGCCGGGCAGCAGGGTCAAGAATTGGCCACAATGACAGAAAAGACTATCGGAAATGTAACCAAAGGAATCATTGGTGTGGCATTCATCCAATCTGTTTTGCTCGGGCTTATATTTGTATTGGCAGGTGTCCCTCATGCAGGTATTTTGGCGCTTCTTGCTTTAATTCTCGGGATTATTCAACTACCCCCTACATTAGTTTCCATACCAGTAATAGTTTACCTCTATTCTTCCACCGGAGGCGGTATGGCCACTTTCTGGACTATTCTTCTGATTGCAGCTTCTTTGTCCGACAATATTCTGAAACCTATCTTCCTCGGAAAGGGTGCCTCCGTCCCCATGTTAGTCATATTTATCGGATCGATTGGCGGATTTATTCTATCCGGTCTGATCGGCCTTTTTACAGGAGCAGTGGTTCTCTCCATTGGATATAAATTATTTATTGCCTGGCTAAATGATTCATCGACAGACCAGAAGCTTTCATCATAAAAACACCTTCACTATGAAAAAATATATGATCATGCTTACAGGATGCCTGCTAGTCAGTATTTCCTGTTTTGCCCAGTCCGACAGGGAGAAGGAAGTCACCCAGGTAATACAGGATATATTTGACGGAATGCGCGCGGGTGATTCGGCCCGGGTGGCCAATCATTTTGAGCGTTCTGCTACCATGTTTTCCGTTTTTACGGATAAATCAGGTGCCTCCGTACTCAGACCAGGAAGTTTGCAAGAATGGTTAAATGCAATCGGAACACCCAGAGAAGATGCGCTGGACGAAAGGCTGTGGGATATTGAGGTCCGGATTGACGGGGATCTTGCCACGGTTTGGACCATGTATGCACTGTATGTCGGAAAGAACTACAGCCACTGCGGCGTTGATGCCTTTCAACTACGTCATGATGGTAATGACTGGAAAGTATTCCATGTCGCTGATACCCGAAGGCAGAAGTGTGACATTCCGGAAAACGTCAAAAATCAGTAAGATATTAATCCGTCATGTTTGCTTTTTTCTACAATACGTGACTAAACAGTACATCCGTTGTCTTCCCCCTCGCTTTGATATAAATTATTTTAAGAGAGAGAGTTAAACTTGTAACTCGCCTGAGTCTATTTTTTTCCGGCATATATTATTTTTTCTGTGTGTAGGTGGCAACAATGATTAAAAAGGTAATTCTTTTTTCTTTACTTCTTCTTGTGTGTCTTGGAGGCATAGGGTACCTCTTCTGGGAGCAGGAGTACAAGTATACCATGCCCACACCCATACCTTCCGATCTCGCTCAAATTATCCCGGGAGATTCTGTCAAACTACCGTTCACCTCATCAAAAAAGAATCTTTTCATTCATTTCTATAATTACGATTGCCCCTGTTCCAGGTTTAATATTAAGGAGTTCCAGTCCATGGTTCGCCGGCATGCAGACAGTGTAGAATTTGTCGCCATTTTACAGGCAGACAAAAATGATCAGGCAGGCATTGAAGAATTCAAAAAGAAATATGATTTGGGAATACGGGTCATTAACGATCCTGAAGGATCAATTGCGGCTACCCTTGGGGTGTACAGTACCCCGCAAGCCGTTTTAATCAAAGACGAAACGATTTTTTATAAGGGAAATTATAACCGGGCCCGTTTTTGCCTGTCGCGAAATACAAAATTCGCAGAAATAGCATTGCAGGCAATGGTAAACAATGAACCGGCCCCCGAATTTCCGGAGGTAGCACTCGTCGCCTATGGATGCGAATTGCCCTCCAATACGTCAGAACCTGATCAATCAACATTATTTTCAATTTTTTAATTATGGCTTCAAAAAAAGAAATCCGAGCATTTTTTAACGGCGTTTATTCTTGATCGAATAAGATCATTGAGATCGTTCT
>CAYGOW010000211.1:3442-6510 GCA_964351425.1 uncultured Roseivirgaceae bacterium | reverse complement strand
TGATTTAGTAACTTAGTAGTAAACCAAAAAAGATGGCAACAACCGCCGATTTTAAAAATGGCCTGTGTCTGGAATACAACAATGATTTATATACCATCGTTGAGTTTCAGCATGTCAAGCCGGGCAAGGGGCCTGCATTCGTACGAACTAAGTTGAAAAGTATGACCACGGGAAAGGTCATTGAAAATACTTTTTCAGCAGGGCACAAAGTAACAACAGCCCGTATCGAACGCCGGCCACATCAATATCTTTTTAAGGATGATTTCGGCTATCATTTTATGGATAGCTCAACATTCGAACAAGTAGCTATTCAGGAAGCACTCATTGAGAACTCCTCCCTGATTAAAGATGGCCAGGAAGTAGATGTGATCTACCACGCTGAAGAAGAAAAAGTACTGGGTGTCGAATTACCTCCTTTTGTCGAACTGGTGGTCACCTATACTGAACCGGGAATCAAAGGAGACACGGCGACCAACGCAACCAAGCCTGCCACCATGGAAACGGGGGCAGAAATACAAGTACCCCTCTTCATCAATGAAGGGGACAAAATAAAAGTTGATACACGAACCAATTCGTATTCTGAACGGGTGAAAGAATAACCATTCAACCTTGAAACTTAATTTGCTATGAAAACCAAAGAAATCAGAGATCTCATTGATTTTATCTCCAAAAGTGGACTGAATGAGGTAAATATCGAGACGGAAGAATTAAAAATCTCCGTAAAGCGTGAGCCGGACCAGGTTCGTTCGGTCGCCGAGGCTCCGGCCGTTTCTGCCCCGGCTCCTGTCGCCGCTGCGGCACCTGCGGCTGCGGCACCTGCTGCGGAAGCAAGTAAGGAGGAAGCGCAACCGGCCAGCAATAATTATATAGAGATCAAATCACCAATGATCGGAACCTTCTATCGATCACCCAATCCGGATTCTCCCGCATTTGTCCATGTTGGTGACAAAATAGAGAAGGGATCTCCAGTATGTATCATTGAGGCGATGAAACTGTTCAATGAAATTGAATCAGAAGTTTCAGGTACCGTGGTAAAAGTTATGGTGGACAACGCCTCCCCTGTAGAATATGATCAGGTTCTTTTCCTGATCGACCCTTCCTAAGGGCTACGCATCGTTTGTTGAACTCTAACCTTACTTAAACACCGTGTTTAAAAAAATTCTCATTGCCAACCGAGGAGAAATCGCTCTCCGAATCATTCGAACCTGCCGGGAAATGAATATCCGCACTGTTGCTGTTTATTCAACCGCTGACAAAGAAAGCCTGCACGTTCGATTCGCCGATGAAGCCGTTTGTATCGGCAAAGCCCCGAGCCGTGATTCCTATCTGAACATACCAAATATTATCGCTGCCGCTGAAATTACAAATGCCGATGCGATTCACCCTGGCTATGGATTTCTGGCAGAAAATGCAGAATTCAGCGCGGTTTGTGAGGAATATGGTATCAAATTTATTGGCGCCTCTGCCGACATGATAGATGGCATGGGGGATAAGGCAACTGCCAAAGCCACCATGAAAAAAGCCGGAGTGCCTACCATTCCAGGTTCGGAAGGATTGCTTAAATCCATGGACGAAGGGATAAAGCTCGCCAAGAAAATCAAGTACCCGGTTATTCTTAAAGCTACTGCTGGTGGAGGTGGAAAAGGAATGCGTATTGTCAAAGACGAAGCCGGTTTCAAAAAAGCCTGGGATGACGCCCGCCAGGAAGCAAGTGCATCTTTCGGAAACGATGGTCTCTATTTGGAGAAATTCATCGAGGAGCCGAGACACATCGAAATTCAGGTTGTTGGAGATAAGAATGGCAGAGTCTGTCACCTTTCAGAACGTGATTGCTCCATTCAGCGAAGACATCAAAAGCTGCTGGAAGAAACCCCTTCCCCGATTATGACGAGCAAATTGAGGGAAAAAATGGGAGAAGCAGCTATCCGCGGTGCAGAAGCCATTAAATATGAAGGAGCAGGTACCGTCGAGTTTCTCGTAGATAAACACGGTGATTTCTATTTTATGGAAATGAATACCCGTATCCAGGTAGAACACCCGATTACCGAAGAAGTAACTGATTTTGACCTGATCAAAGAACAGATCAAAGTAGCAGCTGGCATTGAGATTACCGGTAAAAATTACACACCAAAGCTTTTCGCTATGGAATGCCGGATCAATGCAGAGGATCCCCGCAACGGATTCCGCCCTTCTCCGGGTAAAATCACCAACTTACATCTTCCGGGTGGACATGGCGTGCGTATCGACAGTCATGTGTATGCAGGCTATACTATTCCGCCAAATTATGACTCCATGATTGCTAAGCTGATTGTAAGTGGTCAGACGCGGGAAGAAGTAATCACACGTATGAAGCGTGCGTTAAGTGAATTCGTTATTGAAGGAATCCATACGACCATACCGTTCCATCTAAAATTAATGGACGATCCCATGTTCAAAAAAGGTGACTTTACGACAAAATTCATGGATACATTCGACCTGAGCACAATCTAGGCCGAACACAATTTTGATTTATTCTGATTCGATCAAATCAACCAGTCTGTCATACCAGTCCTGCCCGTATTTTCGGATAAGTGCATCTTTTAAAAATCGGTAAACGGGAACGCCAAGTTCCTTGCCGAGGCCACAGGCGGGGTTGCATATATGCCAGCGATCATAATTTACGGCTTCGTAGTTGGCATATTTGGATATCCTGATCGGATACAAATGACAGCTGATCGGTTTTTTGAAGGGAACTTTCCCATCATTGTAGGCCTGTTCAATCCCACACTTGAGAATGCCCCGGTCATCATACACAGCATAGGCACATTCCTTGCCGTCAATAGTTGGTGTGCTGTATTCTCCATCCGCGTCAAGAACATACGTTCCCTGCTTTTCAATCTCCCTTCTTCCTTCTTCAGAAAGATAGGGGGCAACCTCCGGATAGATGCTTTTCAAAACAGTAAGTTCGTCATCCAATAGAGGTGCACCCAGATCACCTTCTACACAACAGGCCCCTTTGCACTTCTCCAGGTCACAAACAAAAAATTGTTCGCGTACATCATCCGATAAAATAACATTATCCAACTCGA
>CAYGOW010000211.1:0-3432 GCA_964351425.1 uncultured Roseivirgaceae bacterium | reverse complement strand
ATGGAATATCTGAAGAGCCTGAATGAACCGCAGTACGAAGGTGTTATCAATACAGAAGGACCAACTATAATTATTGCCGGCGCCGGGTCGGGAAAGACCCGTGTGCTCACCTACCGGATTGCCTACTTAATGGATCACAAACAAGTCGATCCATTTAATATCCTCGCACTGACTTTTACCAATAAAGCCGCCCGGGAAATGCGGAACAGGATTGAGTCAGTCGTAGGAAACGAAGCCCGAAACCTTTGGATGGGGACATTTCACTCGGTTTTTGCCCGAATTTTGCGCACCGAAGCTGACCGCCTGGGATATCCCAGTAATTTTACAATTTACGATACGGATGACTCTAAATCCCTGATTAAGACGATTGTTAAGGAGCTTAACCTGGATGATAAAATATATAAGGCCAATGTGGTATTTAACCGCATTTCAGGGGCAAAAAACAGGCTGGTCTCCTGGAAAACCTATCTGTCCAATCCTATTTTCCGGGCAGATGACGAAAGTAATATGCGTCCGGAGCTGGGCAAGATTTACAAGATTTATTGTGAGCGATGCTTCAAAGCCGGCGCCATGGATTTTGATGACTTGCTGTTTCAAACCAATGTCCTCTTCAAGGAGCATCTGGATGTATTGAACAAATACCAGCAGCGCTTTCATTACGTTATGGTCGACGAGTTTCAGGATACGAATGTTTCGCAATACCTGATCACTAAAAAACTATCGGCTGTTCGCCAGAATATTTGCGTCGTCGGGGATGATGCCCAGAGTATTTATGCCTTCCGGGGAGCAGATATTCAGAATATCCTGAATTTTGAAAAGGACTTTCCTGAATTAAAAACCATCAAACTAGAGCAAACCTATCGCTCCACCAAAACCATCGTCAATGCGGCCAATTCAGCGATCCTGAAGAATAAGGCACAACTCAAGAAAAGTGTCTGGACCGATAACGAAGATGGTCAGCTGATTGAATTGCTTCGGGCCAACTCCGACAATGAAGAAGGAAAGCTTGTCGCCTCCTCCATATTCGAGGAGAAAATGCAGTACCAGGTTCGCAATAGCGAAGTGGCTGTACTCTACCGCACCAATAGCCAGTCAAGGGCCATCGAGGAAGCCTTGAGGCGAATGAACATCAAGTATAAAATCGTTGGCGGCTTATCCTTCTATCAACGCAAGGAGATCAAGGATTTGATGGCCTACCTCCGCTTTACCATAAATACAAACGACGAACAGTCATTCAAGAGGATCATCAATTACCCGAAACGCGGGATCGGAAACTCCTCGGTAGATAAAATTATCGTAGCGGCCAATGAGCATGGAATGCCCCTATGGGAAGTTCTGTTGAATGCATCCTCCTTCCTGTCTGGCCGTAGCGCCAATGCCGTGCAGGAGTTTGTTACCATGATCAAGCGCTTTCAGCTGGAGATCAAGAAGCAGGATGCCTATGAGGCCGCCAGCCAGATTGCCAAGTTATCCGGTATTCTCCGTGAGCTATATGCCGATAAAACTGTAGAAGGACTGAACCGGTATGAGAACGTAATGGAATTACTGAACGCGGTGAAGGAATTCACCGACGATGAAGAAAAAGAAGACAAGAGCCTTGGTTCCTTTCTGCAGGAAGTTGCTTTGCTGACCGGTGTTGATCAGGATACCGATGATGATGAAGAAACGGTTACCCTCATGACCATACATATGGCAAAAGGGTTGGAATTCCGTCATGTATATATTGTCGGAATGGAAGAAGACCTGTTCCCATCCCAAATGATGCTGAGCAGCCGGGCAGACCTTGAAGAAGAACGCCGGCTCTTTTATGTGGCCATCACGCGAGCTCAGGAAAAGCTTTTCCTTTCCTATGCGCTGTCAAGATATCGTTTCGGCAGGTTAAAAAATTGCGAACCGAGCCGGTTTATAGAAGAAATTGATCCGGAATTTATTCGCGTAAGCCGGAAATTCTCCCGACCTTCACCAGAAGAAGAGAATCAGCCTTCTGCAAGCTATGCCAGAAGCCTGGTTAAAGGGATACAAAAAACGACACAGTCCCGACCCGTAAATAAAAAATCATCGTATTCTCCTCCTACCGACTTTACACCCAGTGATACAACGGGCCTCAAAGAAGGCATGAAAGTGGAACATCCGAAATTCGGATTCGGCAAAGTGCTGGAGATGGATGAGAGCGGTGCAAATCGTAAAGCAAAGGTAAACTTTGACGACTTTGGAGAAAAAACATTATTACTTAGTTTTGCTAAACTGAAAATTCATGACAATTAACACATCCTCAATGGAATATAATACCAGCCAATCCCAGATCATACTTAAGGAATACGGCAGAAACATAGAAAAAATCGTAGCGCATCTCAAAACGATTGAAAGTAAGGAGAAGCGTACTGAAATGGCCCACGTCCTGGTTGATCTGATGCGTCAGATTGCGCCTTCGGTGAAAGAGACGAATGAAACCAATCAGAAACTCTGGGATGACTTGTATATCATGGCAGATTTTGATCTGGACATTGATAGTCCCTATCCTATGCCGGAAAAGGATGTCCTCAGCAGAAAGCCTGAGAGAATGCCGTATGTCAGCAATCGGATCCGATATCGTCACTATGGACGTAATATTGAATTACTGGTAAAAGAAGCCTTAAAAAAGGAAGATCCGCAGGAGCGTGAAGAAGCAATAATTTACATGGGTAAATTAATGAAGAGCTTCTATGCGAGCTGGAATAATGAAACGATTGACGATGCTGTTATTCTTGAGAATATCAAGAACATTTCCGGAGGCAAACTTGACATCAACCTGGATAAAGTGAAAGAAGACAATCTCTTTGAAAAGCTTTACAAGACACAAAAACGTAAATCAAGCCGGCCTTCAGGCAAACAAAAAGGAAGTAATAACCGCAGGAGACGTAGAAATTAATGGGTTCATTTAAAATTCAGGGTGGCGCTCAACTGAAGGGGGAAGTAATCCCGCAAGGCGCTAAAAACGAAGCATTACAAATTATTTCAGCTACGCTCCTTACCCCGGCGCCTGTAAAGTTGAATAAAATTCCGAATATCCGGGATGTAAATAAACTAATCGAATTAATCGGTGACCTCGGTGCTGAAGTAGAACAGCTGGGAGAGGAATCCTATCAAATCACTGCCCGGGATATTGACGTGAATTACCTTGAAACGAAAGAATTCAAGGAAAAAGCAGCTTCCCTTCGCGGCTCTATCATGATCCTTGGACCGTTGCTCGCACGCTATGGCAAAGCCAAGATTCCGCGTCCGGGTGGAGATAAAATCGGAAGACGCCGCCTCGATACGCACTTCCTGGGATTCCAAAGCCTGGGAGCAAAATTTACCTATTCGAGTAAAGATGGTTTCTATGCCATCGATGCATCCGACCTGAAAGGGACTTATATCCACCTGGATGAAGCCTCCGTTACAGGTACCGCCAAC
>CAYGOW010000210.1:0-6510 GCA_964351425.1 uncultured Roseivirgaceae bacterium | reverse complement strand
AACCGTGCACTATTATAAAGAGAAGCGAAATACTGATTGTTATTATAAAAAGGTAGATGGCAAATACCTGGTTTTCCGTACCGAGGATAATAAGACTATTAAATCGGTAAATTACTCACCCGCCAATCTCAAGGACATACTGGATAAATAAAAAAGGCCCTGCAACAAATAATCGCTGCAGGGCATAAGCTTAAAAAATGCTAGTAGTAACCTTAGTTTAAAAAATAATCCTCACACGTAAAATTCTAACTGTATCACCGGAACATTCTCCAGTGGTATTGGGCGCATACCCAGTATAGTAGAGGTATTAAAAACCTCAATAAATTCGTTCCTGCTGATCCGCTCCCTGCTAATTCCCGGTTTAATGCGGTGATATTGCATTCTACCCGATTTATTTGCTGTCGCACTGTAGACCATCCGGTACTTAATCGGGATAGGGGAGGGGACATACCTGAATTTGGATGAAAGCTCCATGGTGTTCTCTTAAGCATGTCTGAACTCCGCATAGATCATTGAATTCTGTAGTTCATTGTATTTCGACAGCAATGTGTACGCCTGATCAGGTACGTAGTTAAAGTTTTGCTTTAACTCCTTAATTTTTCCGGATAACTCATTTACATAAAACCGGATTTGATCCAGGTTTCTGCAATTTCTCGGCTTGTCAAAATGCTGACTTACGAATCGCTCAAATTCAAGGTCCAGCTTCTTTTGCTCAAATGGGCTCATAGTTAATGTGTATTATTGCACAAATGATAATACGATATTAGTTATTAATTTAATATATAGCAAATTTAGAGTAAAATTTATTGTGTAATAATGCACAATTATTGTTTTCGCCTGGATTTTAGCTCGTTATGGCATGGTTGCATGGATTGTTTCTTGGCGATGTGACCGTTTCTAACTACATTTATGTGGTACAAATACTATATTCATGGAAGATTATGCAGCCGATGGCTTTTTAAATGTTTGGCACACCATTATGATAATTGGTGCGATTGGCTTTTTTGTAATGGCAATTGTTCAGTTTGTAGTTCATAAGGTAAAGATCGCCTCCTTAAAGCATCCGAAAGACAAATACGACTACATCCGTAGTAATGAAATCCGCAACTATAAACGAGTATTTATCTTCCTTTCAATACCCGTGGCGTGCGTGATAAATACGTATGGTATGGGATCAATCAAGTTCCATCCGGTATGGTTTGGTGTGCGAATATTTATTTCATTGGCAGGGGCTCTGCTGGTTGGTTACACTGCTTTGCTTATCCTGCAGTATTACTATCCTACCCAGATGCACAAGAAATTAAAGAAGCTTAGGTATGTGCCGCGCATCAATCCGGAGAATGGGAATGAGATGAGGTTGCTTGGTGAGCATGAAGAGGATGTGCACCTGGAAGAAGGGATGCAGGCCGAGGAGAATATCTTTAGTGTGGATTACGATGTGTGGGTGGATGAATCTACGGGCTATACCAAGATCGAAAAATATCCGGGTCACCTGGAGGCGCTGCAATGTAACAACTGTGGATTCTATACAATGAAGGTGGTTCGAGAAGAAATCATACAACCACCAACACCGGAAGTTGATGGCGAATTGATCAAACATTATCAATGCGAATATTGCAAGTCCATCCGTGCCACCCAATTTCATATTGTTCGTGATAGTCATGCCGCTTATGCAGCCAGCCAGCCGCACCATGATCCTGATGGTAAGGGTATTGGCTTGATTAGGGTAGAGATAATCACTACCAGTGGAGAACGAAGAATCTTTGAATTTCAGAGCACAGATCAGGCCGAAAAATTCCTGTCGGAGTATGAAAATGTACCGACTGAATAAGAAATTCTTCTGATTTTCAGAAAAACGCACATACTGGCATCTTTTTGGCTATATATGCGTTAATTAGAAAGATTAAATGAAGAAGATTTGATGAAGCAACTAATTATCGCACTACTGCCCCTAAGTCTGTTTCTTAGTTTTATTGGATATCAGGCACCCGAGGGCACATTTTTTGATTTAAATCCGGCCGACAGTACTGAAATAGAACCCAAGTCCTATTACGGGGAAGAGGCTAAGCTGGTCACCCAGATCCTGGATACATATCATTATAAACGTATACAACTTAATGATAGCCTGTCTTCAATTATTCTGGATGAATATATAAATGCCCTGGATAATAATCATTCCTATTTTCTGGCTTCGGATATAGAAGCATTTGACAAATACAGGTATAGGGTGGATAATATGTTGCGCGATGGCAATGTGCAGTTTGCCTTTGATATCTATAATATTTTCAGCGATCGCTTCGAAAACCGGGTAGATTATGTCAATACTACCTTGCTTAAACAACCTTTTGATTATAGCATTGATGAGGATTATGATGTGGATCGTTCGGAAGAAGCCTTTCCTTCATCAGAAGAAGAGTTAAATGACCTCTGGCGAAAAATCGTCAAAAGCCAGGCTTTGAATCTAAAACTGGCGGGCAAGGAGCAAAGTGAAATCAATGACATTATCACCAAACGATACGAACGTTTTTCTAAAGCTATCCATCAATATACCTCTGAGGATGTCTTCGAAATATTCATGAATACAGTGGCGGAAAGTTTTGATCCCCATACGAATTATTTCTCGCCGCGTACTTCTGACAGGTTCCAGCAAAATATGCGTCTCTCCCTCGAAGGCATTGGTGCGCGACTTCAAACTGAAAATGATTATACCAAGGTGGTACAAATTGTACCAGGCGGCCCGGCCGATAAGAGTGATTTGATTCATGAGAATGATCGGATTACCGGTGTGGCGCAGGGTGATGACGGTGAGATGGTTGATGTCGTTGGCTGGAGAATTGATGATGTTGTAGACTTGATTAAAGGACCGAAGGGCACAACAGTACGATTGGAAATTCTTCCGGCAGAAACAGGCGTGGATGGTCCGGCGGAGATTATTTCGCTGGTACGTGAAAAAATTGAACTTGAAGATCAAAAGGCAAAAGCCCGTATCCTGACTCATGTGCAGGGGGGTAAAACTTACCGGCTGGGGTTGATAGAACTTCCCAGTTTCTATATGGATTTTGATGCCTATCAAAGCGGAGACCCTGATTACACCTCTACCACACGTGATGTTCGCAACTTAATCATAGACCTGGAAGCCAAGGGTATTGACGGCCTTATCATGGATTTGCGCGATAATGGCGGCGGATCACTGTCGGAAGCTATTGACCTGACAGGTCTCTTTATTAAGGAAGGCCCGGTTGTTCAGGTTAGGTACCCTAACGAAAAAATTGATTTGGGCGAGGACGAAGACCCGGAAGTCATTTATAACGGTCCTATGGCTGTAATGATCAATCGCTTCAGTGCATCAGCCTCTGAAATATTTGCCGGGGCCATCCAGGATTATAATCGCGGAGTGGTGATCGGTGAACAAACCTTCGGGAAGGGTACGGTGCAAAGTGTAATTGACCTGGGACGCTACCTCAAGGTTCCTGAAGGGGAACAAGTAGGTCAGCTTAAATTGACGCTGCAGAAGTTTTATCGGGTTACTGGTAGCAGTACACAGCATTTAGGCGTAACACCGGATGTCAGCTTACCATCAGCTTTCGACGCAGATGAATTCGGTGAAAGTTCGAACAAAAGCGCGTTACCGTGGGATCAGATTCGGCCAACGAAATTCACCGCGACAAACGATGTGAACACGCAACTACTGAGTCAGTTAAATCAGGAGTACAATGCCCGGATAAAAACGGATAAGGAACTTCAGGTTCTTATTGACGAAACTGCTGAACTGAAGAATAACCTTGAACGGACGCAAGTGTCATTGAATTATGACAAGAGGAAGAAGGAAATGGAGGAAGCTGAGAGGCGTCGTGCGGCTCGTAACAGCTTAAACGGAACAAAGATAGATCCTGAGAATAAATCTGTTGTAGAATCATCTGAAATTGATGATAAGTACCTGAAAGAAGGTATAATCATTTTCTCAGAGATGCTTAGCGCAATTGGATAAAGGATTCAAGAAACTTTGCAGAAAAGGGGCTCTCAGAGCCCCTTTTCTATTTCCGGCCAATTGGCGGGAATTACTCGTCAGTTAAATAAAAGAGACGCTCAACGAATTGGGGGAGAATTCAAGGTCTTTGCCCAATGCACGTTTTGCATACACATAAGATTTGAATTGTACGGCAGGCCTGATCTGCCCGGGGGCCAATTATATTCAGGCCCTTTCCGAGAATTTGCCCGAGGAATTTTTATATTGATCTAAACGGTATACCCTGTCTTTGCGTTATAACTATATGTTCGGAAAATTAACTTTTATATCTATCATTTTTAGCTGTTTGACCTTCACGGGATTCGCACAGATTGAGGATGATGGATCGTTAATTAAGAAGAGCATATATTTTGGTGGTGGCAGTTATTACATTGACGAGCAACAGATAGAAGAATTACGCAAGTTCATAGAAGAGGTTGAAAATATTCAAAACTACGAGGTCAATATTTTCAGTCATACCGATCCCATCGGAGGGAAGGAGTACAATGAATGGCTCTCCTCAAAGAGAAGTGAGGCGGTATACCTCGAGCTACTTGAAATAAGCGTGCCCGCTGAAATTATTAAAATCAGGGATTTTGGTTTTACAAACGCCCTCTATACAAATTACTCCTCGGGAGGACGGCGTATGAATCGCCGGGTAGACGTTATCCTCTGGCCTATTGTCTTTTAAGTTTACTTTTTAGGTGGCTGAGAGGGCCTTACCTCAATTTTACTCGGCAATGTTCTTGGATGCATATGGAGTAAATCAGAGACCATCTGACCGAGATCCTCAATTTGAATTTTCCAATCATCCTGATCATTTGGTACATGACCGTTAAAATAGGTTGCAACCGAACCGGGCATAATCGTAGTTACTTTTATTCCGTAATCTCTCAGGTCCAGCATAACAGATTGCGTGAATCCCGTCAAACCAAATTTACTTGCATTGTATGCAGCTCCACCGGCAAAAAAGTTCGTACCTGCAAGACTAGAAATAGTAATAATATACCCTTTACTCTTTTTAAGATACGGTAGTGCCGCCTTAATACTGTAAAAAACACCCGTTAGATTCGTATCAATGGTTTGGTTCCATTGGTCAACAGAAAGGTCTTCAATAGAGGCAAAACGACCTACGCCAGCATTAGCCACCAGAACATCCAGACTTCCCCATTTGTCAACTACTTTTTTCACACAACTCGTAAGCGACTCCATATCTCGTACATCGCAAACAACAGGTAAAACTCTGTCTTCCGACGTTAACGTTGTAGCAGCCTCTTTTAAATCATCTTCATGTCGCCCGGTTATGGCAACATTCATCCCGTCATCCAAAAGGGCCTGAGCGATTCCGAATCCAATTCCTTTACTTCCGCCTGTAATCAGGGCAACTTTGTTTGTCAAATCTGTCATAATCATTCGTTGGTTTATTAATTAAACAGTTGATTGGAATAACTGTTCCGACGCTACTCAGAACAATGTCAATTGGCCGGCGCGGGGTTTATCATCCAATACCGTTCGGCCCCCATATCGCTCCCGGCTCACCAGTCGTTCCTGTTGGATTACCTCCTTAAATTTACTTGGTTTTGGTTGAAAATCCTTTTCTATCGACTTAGCCAACCCATGTAAATTTTTTAAAGCTTTTGATTTATCCGAAAATCCCAACTTGCTTCGGTCGCCCAGCTTACTCATTGCACGTATCGTTTCATCATATACTTTAAGGGGTACCGGGAATGGATGACCGTCTTTTCCTCCATGTGCAAATGAATAACGCGCAGGATCGTCAAACCGGGAAGGCGTCCCATGGATTACTTCACTCACCAACACAAGCGACTGCAGTGTTCGCGGGCCCAACCCCCGGGTAAGCAGGAACTCATCAAAAGTGGCATGCTGATCTGTTTCCCTGGATAGGGCCAGCACAGCGCCTAAGCGCTTTAGGTTGACGTCAGACGAACGGACATCATGATGCCGAGGCATGAGTATTTTCCTGATCTCCCCAGGTAGAGATGGGTGATCCTCCCGTACAAGTTCGAGTATACCGACTTTCGTGTTTCGGGCTTTTATATCCGTAAGGTTAAGGAGTGATCCCACATTTTTGCCACATATCGCTGTATGTGGCGTCTCGGTAAAACTCTTGACATCGCTCGAATGCCAGTGGTATCGCCGTGCCATGCCTGTTTTGTTGTTCATGCCTTGCTGAACCACTGACCAACGTCCATCGCGTGTCACAATAAAATTATGCAGGTATAGTTGGAATCCATCCTGAATGGCAGTATTGTCCACCTTGGCACTTAAACGACTCTTTCGCGCCAATTCCAGACCGTCCTGTCCGGTAAACTCTCCAAACCGGACCAGTTCGTCCGGTGTTTTCAATGAATGCTTCCCACGACCGCCACAGATATAAATTCCCAGATCCTGGAAACGGGGATTCAAGGAACCTTTCAATGCGCCCATGACTGAGGTAGTTATGCCTGAGGAATGCCAGTCCATTCCTAATACACATCCAAAGG
>CAYGOW010000209.1:0-6526 GCA_964351425.1 uncultured Roseivirgaceae bacterium | reverse complement strand
TTGCCCTTTTGTTTCTCATTTTCCTAGGTGCCCTGGCGGCTAAAACAGGAGGCTCCAGCATCAAAAAAGCGGTAATCAGAATAACCTTTTGGGGTACGGTAGCCATGGGGTTAACGGCATTGGTCGGATACCTGTTTGGCGTAAGCCTTGCCTGATAGAAACCTCAATCTCCGTTAGGATACTAGTTGTGTTAGTATGCCTTACTCCTCCTTATTAAATAGTTTATGAACTAAGCCTGCCAGTATTGCTCCGGCAATGGGAGCCACCCAGAACAGCCACAGTTGGCCAATTGCCCAATCCCCGACAAATAAAGCCTGACTGGTGCTTCGGGCAGGATTAACCGACGTATTAGTTACCGGAATAGAGATGAGGTGGATTAATGTAAGTGCTAATCCGATGGCAATACCGGCAAATCCGGTGGGGGCTTTAACATCTGTGCTCCCAAGAATAATGAACAGAAACATAAAGGTCATCACCACTTCACATACCAACGCAGCAGTAAGTCCATAGCCTCCCGGAGAATGTTCCCCGTATCCATTGGCGGCAAAGTCTCCAATTCCGCTGCCATTTCCGGTGGCAATGATATACAATATCCCTGCTGCCGCTATGCCGCCAATTACTTGTGCTATTATATAAGGGAGAAGGAGTTTACTTTCAAATTTTCCACCAGCCCATAATCCAAATGAAACAGCAGGATTGAGGTGGCATCCGGAAATAGGTCCGATGGCATACACCATTGTCAGTACGGTGAGACCAAAAGCTAAGGATACCCCGAGCAGTCCGATCCCTACGTCAGGAAATGAAGCGGCCAGAACTGCGCTTCCGCAACCTCCCAGCACCAGCCAGAAAGTTCCGATGAATTCAGCAAAGTATTTGTTCATAGATCAGAGATTTTTTTCTCCAATATACTAATTATCAATAATTTGCAATGAATTATTTTACCACCTGCAATGTCTCATGCGAGAAGGCGACGGGTTTATCCGCGAACAAGGCTTTGGTGTTTTTCCATACTTCTTTGAAAAGTTCCGAGTGCCGGTAATTCTCCAAGGCATCTGGCCCGGTCCAGAGGCTGTAGGTAGCCAGGACATTTGGATGGTCCAGGTCCCGGTGTAGTTCCAGGTGCTGACAACCCGGGAATGCCCGGATTTTTGATTTATTCTCCTCAAAGAGTGAAAGAAAATTATTGATTTCCTCTTCCCGGAAGGTCATTCGCACAATTCGTGTGAGGCTCATTCTCCGTCGAATTTTAGTAACACCGGGCTGTCATAGCCTACTCCAAGTAATTCGTCGGCCCGTCCCTGGTTAATGCCAATTTCCAGGTACCCCAGATCATTGAACAGGGCAAAGAGATCGCCGGCTTCCACGTTGTAAATCTGTTCCTGAATCCTTGAGACGGATTCCCGTCCTATTTTTAAGGTAAATGACCGGTCGCCGCATAAGGCGTTGAAAGCCCTTCGGTCTATATTCGTAACCAGGTTGCCATAATGGTCCACTTTCACCACATGTCCGGAGATCAGGCTGCGATTTGCCTTCACCTGACGGGGCAACATACGTTTGTATTCGTCTATTTTTGGGCCCAGGTCAGTCAGTGCCTTACCACTGGCCAGCTGGGCGGCCACAGGCGCCAGAATACGCCGACCCGGAAAGGTGGTGTCCAACGGCTTCAGCCGGTTGATATCCACCACATACGTGGCCAGTTGATCGCTCAATAAGCCAAAAAATCCATTGTCTGCCCCCACAAAATAATGACCTTCCAGTTGCATGGCGACGAACGAGTCGCCGGACTGTCCATTGTCATTGACGCCAATCAGGTGCACCGTACCACGGGGAAAATGATGAAAAACGCTTCGCAATACCTGAGCCCCGTACGCAATGTCACAGGAAGGTACCTGGTGGGTAATATCGACTATGCGCAGGACAGGATTGATCGACAAAATTTTCGCTTTTACCGCCGCAACGTAGTGATCAGTTTCTCCGTAATCTGTTAATAGGGTGATGATGGCCATATGCCCTCGATAGTATCGATTAAATAATGGATAATATTTTACTGCCTTTTGAAGGCTCTTTTTGAATTCTGTACTTTTGTTAGCAAAAATAGCTAAATTTCATCCATTAAAAATTCACATAAAGATTAATCGCGTTTGGTAGAAAAAGTAATTACGCTGGACAATGTTTCCCTGATCGATTTTCTTGGTGTACAAAACAAGAACATCAATGAAGTAGCCTCGGCTTTCCCGAAAAGTAAAATTGTTTCGCGGGGAAATGAGATCCGGATTAAAGGAACCACCACTGAAATCCTGCAGATCAATGATGTGCTCAATATGCTGATCGAGCACTACCACAAGTTTGGTAAAGTGACGGAGGAGAATGTGCAGAACTACCTGGCCAAGGAGGCGGAAGCTGAATTGCCCGACCAGGAGGAGGTGCTCATATATGGCACCCGTGGATTTACCATAAAGCCCAAAACCATCAATCAGCAGAAGCTGGTGTATTCGGTGAGTAAAAATGACCTGGTTTTTGCCCTGGGGCCTGCGGGTACCGGTAAAACCTATATTTCCGTAGCCCTTGCGGTGAAGGCGCTTAAAAACAAGCAGGTCAAAAAGATTATCATCACCCGTCCCGCGGTAGAAGCAGGGGAGACCCTCGGCTTTTTGCCTGGTGACCTGAAGGAAAAGCTGGATCCGTACCTGCGTCCGATTTATGATGCCCTGTTCGATATGATTCCGGGTGAGAAGCTTCGCTATTACATGGAGAATAATGTCATAGAAATTGCTCCGCTGGCCTACATGCGTGGTCGTACCCTTAATAATGCCTTCATTCTCCTTGATGAAGCGCAGAATACGACGCCCATGCAGATTAAAATGTTCCTGACCCGAATGGGCCCCCAGTCCAAGGTGATTATCACCGGGGATGTTTCACAGATTGATTTGCCCAAAAAGCAGAAATCGGGTTTGATAGAGGCGACGCAGATCCTTAAGGACGTAAAGGGGATTGGGTTTGTCAACCTGACCGGCAAGGATGTGGTGCGTCACAAAATTGTTAAAGACATTATCACGGCCTACGATAAACACGAAGAGCACCATCACCGCGGATGATTGAAATCAGAAAAATTGACCGGGAGGAGGATTTAAACCAGGCGTTTCTGGTACGGCGTGTGGTTTTTATGGACGAACAACATGTTTCCGAAGAGGAAGAATTCGATCAGTTTGAGGAAGAGTCGGTGCATTTTCTGGCTCTATACGAACATATTCCCTGTGGGGCCGCCCGGTGGCGCCAAACCGACGAAGGGGTCAAGCTGGAGCGGTTTGCCGTGCTTGAAGCTTTTCGGGGAAAAGGAATCGGCAAGGAGCTGGTGTCAGCCGTTCTTAAGGATGCGAAGACCGCGACCGGAAACGATGACATTACTTTTTACCTGAATGCACAGCTGGATGCCGTTGGCCTCTATGATCAATTTGGATTCGTTCCGGTAGGCGATGTCTTCCTGGAATGTGATATCAAGCACCAACGCATGGAATTGACCCAATGACCGTCACGTGCACGACCTTACGTGCATGTTCTGGCTTCAATTCCCCTTTCTCCGATTTCTACTCCTGTTAATGGCCGGCCTATGGCTGGGTGATCGGTTCCCTTTCCCGGCAACGTATTCTGTCTTACTTCTGACGTTAGTGACCGGCTATGTTTTATTTCTTTCCTCAGGCCTGTATTCCCGGCTTTTTCTTTGGTTGTTATTGCCGTTGCTTGGCTACGGTTTATTGAATGCACATCAGCAGTATCTGGAACGCCCCGGTAGCAATACGGGCGTCCTGGTCATCCAGGCAAGACAATACAGTACATCCGAAACCTGGATTCGCTACGAAGCCAGACTGGAGGGACAGCGACTTAGCGGAGAATGGTATTCCGATGACCGGGATATACTTCTATACGTGAAGGACACCAATCAACTCGCTCCCGGACAACGCTTGCTTTACAAGGGGGAAATTACCAGGCCCGATCCGCCATTACACCAATACATGTTTGATTATGCCCGCTACCTGAAGTTCCAGGGCATATACGGGCAATTGTTTTTAAGCAGATCGGATTTTGTAATGCTCAACCAGGAAACCGACATGTGGATTTATCGCAGAAAGTGGCAATCCTATGTGCGTAATAAAATCAGGGAATGGATTCCTGACCCGCAACATGCCGCCATATTGACCGGCATGGTACTGGGTGAGAAACGCGGCCTCGGGACCGCGGTGCGCATGGCATTCTCAGTGACCGGTTCCATGCACATTCTGGCCGTATCCGGTTTACACGTAGGCCTGATTTATGGGATTTTGGTTTTTCTTTTTTCCTGGATGCCGAATTTTTCCCCCTGGCCCTGGGTTCGCTGGTCACTATTTTTGCTTCTACTCCTGGCGTATGCCGGACTGGCCAACTTTTCGCCTTCGGTCATTCGCGCGGTGGTATTTGTTTTGTTGTATATGCTGGCCCGTTTGGTGCACCGGCCCAATCCGCTTTGGCACGTCTTGTTCCTGACCGCTTTTGTCATGCTTCTTTTTTCGCCATTCCAGATGTTTCAAGTCTCTTTCCAGTTGTCGTTTATGGCCGTTCTCGGGATTCTCCTGTTCATGCCGATTCTGACCAGGTGGTTTTCGCATCGCAACCGGATCATCGATTACTTTTTAAAGAATATCGCTATGTCTGTCTCGGTTCAGTTAACCACCATTGGCCTCTCCCTTTACTACTTCCACCAGGTTTCCTTTGTATTCTGGCTGTCCGCCATGCTGGTTGTTCCTGTTACCTTCATCCTGCTTCTATGCACCATGGGCTTATTCATCAGCGCCGGCCTTCCGGTCATTCACGCCTTTCTTGTGCAGGTGGTTGGCGGACTGATGGAGTTTATGACCTCATCGCTGCATGTATTGGCTGATTTTCCGGGGAGCCATCTGACCGGGGTAACGCTTCCCATCTGGCTGGTAGCTCCTGTTCCGGTGCTTATTTATTGGGGGTGCATCGTTTTTTCAGGTCGGTGGATCCGTAGTTTTTGGTGGTTTATCATGGCTTCCTTGATGTATACCATACTGCTCGTAATCGAGTTTCGGCCCGAATCAGTACAATCAAGAGTAATGGTATTGTCAACGCAAAAGTATTGGTCAATGGGGCTTATTTCCGGTTCGGCTGGCTATTATTTTATCCCGGAGAATGCAAAACCCGACAGCAGCTGGATCGACCGGAATGTGCGTACCTGGTTTACCGGTAATGGTATCAGAAATGTGAGGCAGGAGATTTTGCCTTTCTCTGCTGGTATACCTATGCGCATTAAAATTGACTCGCTCAATATGGTATTCTCCCCGAAATCGGATAATTTGCCAGAACCTGCCTGGCAGGTGATCCTGACGGGTGAAGGCTGGCAGGAGACGGTGCATATTCCGTTGCATACAGATGAGTTTTACGAAATTAAGAAAGTACCATGAATGAGATCGTCCTTTATGAAGCAATTAACAGACGGGCATATATCACCCTGAATCGCCCGGATAAACGAAATGCCCTGAATCAGGAAATGGTCTCGGCCTTAAAACACGCACTGGACCAGGCAAAGGATGATCAGCTAGTTAAGGTGATCATTTTAAAGGCGAATGGATCGGCCTTCTGTTCGGGTGCCGACCTGGCTTATCTGCAACAGCTGCAGGGTAATTCTTTCGAAGAAAACCTGGAAGATTCCCGTCACTTAAAAGACCTGTTTTACCAGATTTATACACACCCAAAGCCGGTGATTGCCCGTGTTCATGGTCACGCCATTGCCGGAGGGTGCGGATTGGCTTCCATTTGTGATTTTGCAGCTACGGTTCCTGAAGCGAAATTTGGGTATACGGAAGTGAAAATTGGGTTTGTTCCGGCACTTGTTACTGTTTTTTTGGTAAGGAAAATGGGCGAAACCGTCGCACGCGATTTGCTCCTGTCAGGCAACCTTGTTTCAGGAGAGGAGGCGGCCGCATTGCATTTGGTCAATGTCTGTGTGGATGCCGGGCAACTGGATGAATGGGTAGAGGAAAAGGCAAATCAGTTGATTAACGGAAATAGTGGTCAGTCTATGGCTATGGTAAAAGAAATGTTGGCGCAAGTCCCGTCCATGTCGATCGGAAAGGCACTCGAGTATGCGGCGGAGACCAATGCCAAGGCTCGCGAAACAGAGGATTGTAAAAAAGGTATTTCGAGCTTTCTGAATAAAGAAAAGTTAAATTGGTAGCATGAATCCGCATGAAGTCCTCCAAAGCGTTTTTGGTTATGCCCATTTCCGGCCTGCGCAGGAGGATATTGTCAATGCTGTTTTAAGTGGCAGGGATGTGCTGGCAATCCTCCCAACCGGCGGGGGAAAGTCCATCTGTTACCAGGTCCCCATATTGACCATGGAAGGGATTGGGTTGGTCATTACCCCGTTAATTGCCCTGATGCATGACCAGGTTCAGCAATTGCGGGCGAGGGGAGTGAAGGCAGAGGCCATTCACAGTGGTTTGTCGAAACGGGAAA
The DNA here is from genome assembly GCA_964351425.1 of uncultured Roseivirgaceae bacterium. GTDB lineage: Bacteria > Bacteroidota > Bacteroidia > Cytophagales > Cyclobacteriaceae > JAUILA01. The sequence goes on along the minus strand of CAYGOW010000209.1, from coordinate 16 downwards.
TTGACATCACCCTGGA
>CAYGOW010000208.1:0-6537 GCA_964351425.1 uncultured Roseivirgaceae bacterium | reverse complement strand
AGCGGTGGAGAAAATAAACATGCTTGAACCGGATCTTATTTTTCTGGATGTTCAAATGCCGGGAATGGATGGGTTTGGCGTATTGGAGGAGATTGATCACGTACCCTATGTCATTTTTACTACAGCGTACGACCAGTATGCCTTGCAGGCATTTGAAAATAATGCGGTAGACTATCTGTTAAAACCTCTTGATGAGGATAGGTTTAAAAAAGCCATCACACGGGCAAAACAACGGATCAAATCGGAGAAGAATGTATCCAATATTGAAGAATTGTTGAAGACGGTCCAGGGTGAAACACAGGATAGCCGGGATAAATATTCGAGCCATCTTTTTGTGCAGAAATCGGAAAAATTACTGAATCTGGAGGTTGGGGACATCATGCACCTCGAAGCATCTGGAGACTACACCGTACTGACGACAAAAAGTGATCAGTTTCTTAGTTCGAGCGGAATAGGAAAACTGGAAGACAAACTAAACCCCGATATTTTTATACGGATACACCGCTCGACCATTATCAACCTGAATTTCCTCAAGGAGATTGAAAAACACTTTAATGGCGGACTGATTGTCAAGATGGAAAATGGTAAGAGTTTCCCGGTCAGTCGCACCTATGCCAAACAGATCCGTAAGAAGGTGGTCTGATATTTTCTCAGATTACAGGCGGATTCGTTTTCCGCCTGTAATATTCTCTTTTTGCCGTGCTGATTAATTTGTTAGTTTTGCCAGCGTGTAAATTAAACATTGGTATATGCAGGCATTGAATGATTTCCTGGCACTCATTGATAGTTATATCGGAGGTGCCAGCTGGTTTGTTTTCTTACTTCTCTTTACAGGTCTTTTCTTTACCATCTACCTTGGTTTCCCCCAGATCCGCTATTTCAGACATGCACTGCGTGTAGTCCGGGGCAAATTTGACCGAAAGGGTGACGAAGGAGATGCTTCTCACTTCCAGGCGCTGGCTACCGCGTTGTCGGGGACAGTCGGAACAGGGAACATCGGGGGCGTGGCATTGGCTATTCACCTCGGCGGACCCGCTGCATTGTTCTGGATGCTTGTCACCGCTTTTCTCGGTATGACCACCAAATTCGTTGAAGTTACCCTGAGTCATAAATACAGGGAAAAGGATACAACCGGGTTTATTGCCGGTGGACCGATGTATTACATGAAGAATGCCGAGTTCAATATTTTCGGCAAAAAACAACACCTGGCCTGGATGGGTGGTCTGTTTGCCTTCGCAACCATCCTGTCTTCCTTCGGAACGGGTAATCTCCCGCAGATTAATAACATTGCCGATTCAGTTTATTCTTCTTTTCAGATAGAGCGTTCGATTACAGGTTCTGTGCTGGCGGTATTCCTGGCCATGGTTATCCTGGGCGGTATCAAACGAATAGTTAAAGTGACGGAAAAATTAGTGCCTGGCATGGCATTGATTTATTTCCTGGGGGCATTGGCAGTGATTGTTACCAATTATGAAAATATCGTACCATCATTCATCTCTATTTTTGCCGATGTATTTACAGGTACTGCAGCCGCCGGGGGCTTTCTCGGCGCCAATCTTGCCTTTGCATTTAACCGGGGTGTGAACCGTGGATTATTCTCCAATGAAGCGGGACAGGGATCTGCTCCGATTGCACACGCCGCAGCTAAAGCGCACGAACCGGTTTCAGAAGGGATGGTTGCGATCCTTGAGCCATTCATTGATACCATAATCATATGTACGTTGACGGGCCTTGTGCTTCTTTCATCCGGCGCATGGAATACTAAATATCACAATCTCTTTGATTATACAGACCTTGATATTCTCGGGGCAAAATTTGATGAGACGGACCAGGAAGACAGGGAGCGGTTGCGATCCTATCTCCTGGATGAATCGGATATGACCATGTATACAGGGGAGTTAAATGTGGTGAATGGAGAAATTACCGATGATGTGACCCTGGTGCATAACCGTTCCTTCGCAGATGATGTTTCAGTTTATACAACCAATGAAGAAGGGGAAAAGGTGCCATATACCGGAATTATGACCATCAACAACGGGGATGTAGTAGTTGATCCGGATGTTAATGTAAGGATGGAGGGAGAGTCTCTTGTGCATTCGGCACAGTTGACGACGTATGCCTTTGAACGAAGCTTCCTTGGAGGCGGGGGTAAATACATTGTGACCATCGGGTTGCTGCTCTTTGCCTTTTCGACTGCCATTTCCTGGTCCTATTATGGTGATCGTGCGACGACGTACCTGTTAGGGCCGAAGTATATTATTTTCTATCGCATATTGTATGTGATTGGATTCTTTATCGCATCCTTTACACCCACAACCATAATATGGACATTATCGGGGATCACCATTGCGTTGATGACAATCCCTAACCTGATCGGAATTTTGTTGTTGCGTAAGGAGATGAAGGAAACAGTCGGCCAATACTGGATTGACTTCAAGAATGACTGGCCGGATGCCAAGACGCCTAAATAGGTTTATTTAAATAGAAAAAATGATGATTGCCACTCCCCCGGGGTGGCAATTTTTAGTTAAATGGTATCCGTACACGTACACGGTCACGAACCGGGCTGCCATCCTGCAAGGCGGGAAGCCAGGCGGGTCCTTCTTTGATCAGCCGTATGGCTTCGGCTGTGTAAGAAGCATCGGGACTCTTGCGTACTTTAAAGTCCAGGAGGCTTCCGTCCGTATTGACAGTAAAAATAACAAGTACTTCTACTTCTGTTGAATCATTTGAAAGAGCCTGTGCATTCTCCTGTAAATAGGTAGAGAAATTAATGGTACCGCCTGCAGGACCCGCACCGCGATATATCACGTTGTTTCCCGGTTTGGTTTCATCTTCCAATACTATTTCGCCAAGTTCTGCATCTTCATCCTCTTCCAGCATAATGAAGAGTGAATCCTGATTAGTCACTTCCAGTCCCTGAGATCGCATACCGATGTAACTCAGGATCATTTTATCATCCTCCACTTCCTCAATATCCAGTTCAAATTCTCCGTCTAAATTGGTAGTCAGGGATTGGTTTAAACCCTTGATCGTGACATTGGCTCCCTGAACCGGCACGCCGTTAAGGTCATAAACCCGCCCATGCAATTGTTCGCCAGGCCGTCCGGCCGATGGGGTGATCAGCGTGAATTTTTCTCCCTTGATAACGCCAATAAGTTCCTGTTCTTGTACATCGATATCCATTGCCGGAAGTTTCCTGTCCAGGGACGAATCAACGGCCATTCTTGGGACAGCATTTAAATCTGGCTTTTCTTGTCCTGCCTGAGATTCCTCGCTTCTTGCTACGCTGGCTCCGTCCATTTCCCGGGTGTCCTTCTGCCTTGCAGCAGCAGGCCGGGTTGTTTCTGATAGCGCCAATCGGTCATCAGTTTTCTTTTCCTGAAGATCTTCTTCTACCGCCTGTTCCGTCTGCTCAGGTTCCGCTTCAGGTGCTTCCGCGGAAGGGGTTTCCGGATCAGCTGTTACGTTTGAAAACTGCTGATCTGTATCGGGTTCCTGTTCATCGCTTTCAGGCTCACTCAAAGGGGAAACATTTTCTGCCAGTTGGGTTGGCGTCGGGTTATTTTGGTAAACGAGAAAAATACCGGCTGATATGGCCAGAACAATGACGGCGGCGACACGCCACCACCAGGCGGCAGAAGAGCCCTTCGTAGCCGTCCGTTGGTCAAGCTTTTGTTGAAGGATGGACAGGTCCTCTTCAAACTCTTCAGCCGAGATGGATTCCATGCCTTCCATGGCTTCCGACTCAAATTCAGAATCCAGCATCAGACGCTCAACGGCATGCATGTCACGGTCGGATAATTCTCCCCGCTCATACCTTGCCATTAATTCCGGGGTTAGCCGGTCAATATGGTTAGTCCCTTTTTTCACGATCGTTCTCGATACATATTTTTATGTTTCGCTTCCCATTTTGAATATGGCTTTTTACTTTCTTTAAATCAAATCGCGTACGCTCTGTGATTTCCCTGTAGGATAACTCCTCGAGATAAAACATAGAAACACATTCCTTCTGTTCATTTTTGAGTTTCTCTATGCATTTTTTCAAAGCGGCCATATCCTCATCCTCCATGCGTCCATTTACATGATGCACAGGCAGGGCAAATTCCATATCCGAAACGGACTTATTTTCCATTTCTTTTTTATAGGCGGCTGACCGCAGGATCATCAGGCAATGATTGCGCGCCACCACATATAGCCAGGATTTAAAATTAGCTACTTCCTGCTGGCGAAGCTTCTCCACCAATGATTCAAAGATGTCCATGACCGCATCCTGACTTTTCTCCCGGTCTTTCAGGTATTTAAGGCAAACACCGTAAACCAGGTGCATGTAATCCGAATACAATTTCCCCAGAATGGCCGTATCGCCGGTTTTTCGGTACCGGTCCAGGAGGGTTTGTTCACGGATATCTGCAGCCATTACTGGGAAAGGTAAAAAAAAATTATTGGGTGTGTATGGAATTTTATGCCTTCATGCATCCTAAGGGTAAACAAACACAAAAGACACATGAAACGACTACCATTAATTCTGATAATACTGGCCTTTCTGGCCGGAAGTGTGGAAGCGCACGTGACTGCTCACCGGGTGAGCGGATATGTATTTGGTTCTGACGGATCGGCCCTCCCGGGTGTTAACGTTATCGAAAAAGGGACAACGAACGGTACGATCACGGATATTGAAGGGCACTACGAACTATATGTCTCTTCGCCGGATGCGGTACTGGAAATATCGTTTGTGGGATTCACAACCCAGCAAGTAAAGGTCAATAATAAAGCGGAGGTGAGTATAACTATGATGGAGGACGTAACGCAACTTTCTGAGGTGGTGGTGACCGGAATGGCAAAAGAACCCATTCATAAGCGGATAAAAAATAATATATCTCAGGCATTACAAGGTCGTGCAGCAGGGGTTCAAATAACACAAGACAGCGGACATCCGGGCAGTGCGAGTAGAATGAGAGTTCGGGGGCATTCTTCATTTCAGCTTCCGGTTGAAGATAATGAAGAATACTCAGAGATTGAGGAAATAGGCTTCAAGGGGGCGCTGCGTGATCCATTGTCCACCTTTTCCATTGATGTGGATGCCGCTGCCTACAGCAATGTCCGCCGTTTCCTGGAGAACGGACAGCGTCCGCCTGTCGATGCAGTGCGCATTGAGGAGATGATAAACTATTTTGAGTACGACTATGTAAATCCTGCGGATGACGTCCCCTTCTCCATAACCACAGAAGTAGCGGCGGCACCCTGGAACGCACAACACCGGCTGGTCCATATTGGATTACAGGGCAAGCGCATTGAAAAAGACAATCTACCCCCGTCCAACCTGGTATTCCTGATCGATGTATCCGGGTCCATGTCGGATTACAATAAATTACCCTTGCTCAAAACAGCTTTTCGTCTGTTGGTGAATGAGCTTCGTCCGCAAGACCGTGTGTCGATCGTGGTATATGCAGGCGCCGCAGGAACGGTCTTAGAGCCTACCACAGGCGATAACAAGCAAGATATTCTTGATGCACTGGACCGATTATCGGCCGGAGGGTCTACCGCAGGGGCTGCAGGTATCGAATTAGCCTATCGCCTGGCCGAGAAGCACTTTATCGAGGAAGGAAACAACCGGGTGATACTGGCGACGGATGGAGATTTTAACGTGGGGGTCAATAGCAACAAAGGCCTTGAAAAGTTGATTGAGGAAAAGCGTGACAAGAATATATTTCTAACGGCACTCGGATTTGGCATGGGGAATTACAAAGATGCCAAACTTGAACTGCTGGCCGACAAAGGGAATGGCAACTACGCATACATTGACGAGTTGAGTGAGGCGAAGAAAGTGTTTGTCAATGAATTTGGCGGTACCATGTTCACCATCGCCAAGGACGTAAAAATACAAGTGGAATTTAATCCGGCGAAAGTGAGTGCTTACCGGCTGATTGGCTATGAAAACCGGATGTTGGCGGCTGAAGATTTTAATAATGACAGGAAGGATGCCGGGGAAATAGGATCCGGTCATTCCGTTACCGCATTATATGAAGTCATTCCAGTGGGGGTAAAAAGTGAATTTTACAATGTAGATGAATTGAAGTATCAGCAAGGGGAGAAACTGACGAGTTCGGGAGAATTACTCACTGTCAAGGTCCGCTACAAAGAACCTACAGGAGTTCGAAGCAGAAAACTGGAGATCCCTTTGATGCCTTCGGACACCCGATTTGAATCAACCAGTGAGAATTTCCGATGGTCGGCGAGTGTAGCGGCTTTTGGTATGATCCTCCGTGATTCTCCCTATCGGAACGATGTCTCTGTAGGTGAAGTAAGAAAATGGGCCCAGGGGGCACGGGGTGAAGATATTCACGGATATCGGGGAGAATTCATGAAGTTGCTTGACTTAGGCGAACTCATGTCTTCGCATAAATAATCTAACCTTCCCTGGGATGAAAGCCAAAGAAACGTTTGATCCTGCGTCTGGCATGCGCCAGGCGCCGGTCGAACGCAAGATACTCCCGGGCGATGCGGTAGCGTAGTGATGAAGCGAGTGGTCCGAAA
>CAYGOW010000207.1:0-6578 GCA_964351425.1 uncultured Roseivirgaceae bacterium | reverse complement strand
TATTAGCAAAGGAACATAAATCCTTAATTATAATTAATATTGCATTAATGCGCGGGTCTACCATACATCATATTTCCCAGATCATTCGAAAGGAATTACTGGTGGAGTGGAGGCAGCGGGCTGCCATAAATGGTCTGCTCCTGTATCTTGTCAGTACCATCTTTATCTGCTACTTAAGTTTTAATGTGCGGGTAAATCCGTTGAACCCCCTAACCTGGAATGCGCTATACTGGATTATTCTCCTGTTTGCTGCGGCGAATGCAGTAGCGAAAAGTTTTATTCAGGAACGTGAAGGACGTCTGCTCTATTATTATTCTCTTTTTAGTCCACAGTCCCTAATTATTGCGCGGATAATTTACAATACGCTCTTGTTAATTTTGCTGGCACTGGTGGGGCTGATGATCTATGTACTGGTTCTGGGCAATCCGGTAGAAGATATGGGATTATTTCTGTTGGCGGTCATCCTGGCCAGCATTGGGTTTTCAGCCACGCTTACCATGATTTCTGCCATCGCCTCCAAAGCGGGAAATAATCAGACCCTGATGGCTGTTCTGGGATTTCCGATCATACTTCCGGTATTGCTGCTGGTGATCAAGATTGCCAGGAATGCGCTGGACGGCCTGGCCTTTGAAGCAAGTATACAGGAAGTACTTACCCTGACTGCCATTAATGTGCTGATAGGGGCAGTATCTTACCTCTTATTCCCTTATCTTTGGCGCGCATAATGTAGCGAAGGATTATGAAAAAATCTTGGTGGAAGGTCCTCACAATCATACTGCTGGTGTATGTAGTGGTAGCCGGACTGTTAATGGAAGCACCGCGGCTCAATATACTGAATGAAACGATCCGTGTATTGCATTTTCATGTGCCCATGTGGTTTGGCATGATCATCCTGTTTGTCATTTCTGTGGTGTATTCAATTCGTTATTTGCGGTCAGGTAAGGAAAAGGATGATGACATGGCCGTCGAGTTTGCCAATGTGGCCATTATTTTGGGCGTATTGGGGTTGCTCTCAGGCATGGTGTGGGCACAATTTACCTGGGGAGACTGGTGGAGCGGTGATCCCAAACAGAATGCTTCTGCCATTGCCTTGATGATTTACCTGGCCTATTTCGTATTGCGCGGTTCCTTTGAGAATCCTGAACAGCGTGGTCGTATCAGCGCGGTGTATAACATTTTTGCCTTCTCAGCACTTATTCCATTATTATTTGTACTTCCCCGTCTGACGGATTCGTTGCACCCGGGTAACGGAGGAAATCCCGGATTCAATGCGTATGATCTTGACAGTCGTTTACGACTTGTTTTTTATCCGGCGGTGGTTGGGTGGACATTACTCGGTATCTGGATCGCTACTCTCCGTGTACGGTTGCGACGTGTATCACATAATATTGTATCGAAATGAAACGTATTTTTATCCTATTAACTGTCATGCTGCTTTTGTCTTTCCCTTCTTTTTCCCAGGAAAAACAGGAGATTAATGCAGCGGATTATACCAATTCGTCGGTTGAAATGGCAGATGCTTTCCGTGCAGACGGAAAAATTTATGTCGTTGTCGCAGTCATTCTTGTCCTGCTTTCGGGGATTTTTGTTTATCTGTTTCTGCTGGATCGTAAAATCAGCCGCCTGGAAAAACAATGGGATAATCCTACGGAATAGAACCATTTTGGGTGTAAATTTGTATCATAATTGAGTCGGAAAAAGCGTACGATAGGTTCATGAAGAAATCACACATTATTGCCATTGGAGTTATTGCGGTTGCAGTAGCTATTATCATTTCCACAACGGGGGATGCTGGTGCGTACCTTAGCTTTAATGAAGCCCAGGAAATGGCACTTGAAGGGAATAAAACGGAAGTACATGTTGTTGGTCAGCTGAAAAAAGATGATGCAGGCCATGTCATGGGCATAGCTCCCTCAATGGATAAACTTTCATTTACTTTCTTGATGGTGGATGAAAACGGAACGGAACAAATGGTTTACTACAATGAACCCATGCCCGCCGATTTTATGAGGTCAGAGCAAGTGGTGGTAATTGGTAAGTATGCCGAGGAGCAGGTTTTTGTTGCGGATAAAATCCTGATGAAATGTCCTTCTAAATACCAGGAAGAAACAGTTGAAGCGGGCCTGTAGGGGTAAATGGAGGAAATCACAATTAATACGACGGTAGGGAGTCTCGGGCATTTGTTCGTGATCATCTCATTTGTTGCTGCTATTATAGCAGCTTTTTCTTTTTTTGGTGCGGCAGTACATACCCGGCTGGATAAGCAGCGGGCCTGGATTCAGAACGGGCGTGTTGCTTTTTACATCCATGCAGCGGCTGTCTTCGGGGTGGTAGGTACCCTTTTTTACATAATTTACAATCACCTGTTTGAATACCACTACGCGTGGAGCCATTCATCGACAAGGCTCCCTGTAGAATATATGATATCCTCTTTTTGGGAAGGGCAGGAAGGGAGTTTCTTACTCTGGATGTTCTGGCATGCGATCCTGGGGATTATCATAATTGCTACCAATAAATACTGGGAGGCCTCAGTCATGGCCATCTTTTCTTCGGTGCAGGTATTTTTAACCTCCATGATTCTGGGGGTTGTGGTAATCGGTTCGCTGAAGATCGGTAGTTCCCCTTTTATTCTGCTTCGTGATGCCATTGATGCCCCAATCTTTCAGCAACAGCCTGATTTTATTCCGGAGGACGGCACGGGTCTTAATCCGTTATTACAGAATTACTGGATGGTTATCCATCCGCCAACCCTGTTCCTGGGGTTTGCTTTAACGGTTGTTCCCTTTGCTTACGCTCTGGCGGGTTTGTGGAAGAAAAAATACCGTGAATGGGTGCGCCCGGCACTTCCGTGGGCATTGTTTGGCGCGGCGGTACTGGGTTTGGGTATCCTTATGGGAGGATATTGGGCCTATGAAACCCTGAATTTTGGCGGGTATTGGAATTGGGATCCTGTGGAGAATGCAGTCTATGTTCCCTGGCTGTTCCTGATTGCATCCATCCATACAATGATATCCTTTAAAAAGAGCAATACAGCCCTCAAAGCATCCGTAATTCTGGTAGTGCTCATGTACTTGCTTATTCTGTATTCCACCTTCCTGACAAGAAGTGGTATCCTTGGAGAGGCTTCTGTGCATTCATTCACCGACCTGGGTTTATCCGGCCAGCTATTGGCTTATCTGATGTTCTTCGTGGTGATTTCAGTTGCTTTGATGATTTACCGCTGGAAAAATCTGCCTACAACAGAAAAAGAAGCATCCACCTATTCCCGTGAATTCTGGCTATTTATTGGCGCCTTACTGCTATGTCTGATGGGATTTCAGGTTATATTCTCCACCTCATTTCCGGTTTTCAATACGATAATTGAGGCATTTGGCGGGGTGTCCAATCTGGCACCGCTTGACGCAGAGGAATATGCCAATGCGCAGCTTTGGTTTGCCGCCGGGGTAGCCATTTTATCAGGAATCGGACAATTCTTCTGGTGGAAAAAAATGAAAAAGGGGGACCTTTGGAAAGAACTTACAACGCCTGTTATAGTAAGCCTTCTGATCACGTCGATCATTATTGTGACCGGGGGAATTGATAAAATCACTTACATCTTACTGCTGCTGGCAGCTGTCTTTACGATCGTTGCCAACAGTAAAATTTTATTTGCCGTCTGGAAAGCCAATCCGAAGCTTTCCGGAGGAGCTGTCACTCACATTGGTGTGGGCTTGGTATTGATTGGTATTCTATTCTCCTCCGGATATTCCAAGGTTGTTTCCCTGAACAATTCCGGGTTGCTTATTTCGAGAGAAATGAGCGATGAATTTAACCGTGAGAATTTATTGCTTTTCCTGAATGAGACCCGATCCATGAATAATTATGAGATCGAATACCGGGGGGAACAACTGGAACCCACTTCCGGTGGCGGGTATATTCCGATGAGTAAAATTGATCGTGTTGATCAGTTTACGGTTATAGCGGCTGAAGATATCTATGAAGATGACGAGATCCGATACCGCAGCGGTGATATCATACGGGTGCATCCTGAAAATATTTATTATGAAGTGGAGTTGAGGGATGCGCGGGGAAAAGTGTACAAGTTGTATCCCCGAATCCAGGATAATCCGCAAATGGGACTGGCTCCTTCTCCGGCAATCAAACGGGACGTGTCCAAAGATTTATATGCGCACGTCGTCTTGCGTATGGACAAAGAAGAAGTTGAGTGGAGTGAGCCTGAAGATTTTAGGGTAAAGCAAGGCGAGGTGTTTTATGTCAATGACTACGTAAGTAAAATTGTTGCCATTGAGCAAGTAAAGCAAGCCAAAGGGATTAAAATGGGACCGGATGAAATTGCGGTAAGAGCCCGGATCGAAGTACAGGGTGAAAAAGACACATATTATGCCGAACCGGTTTTTGTTCTGAATGTAGAGCAAAAAACGTTCAATGCGGTGGCAGGATTGATTTATGATGACATTCCTGGTCTGGGTATTCGTTTTGCCTTTAAAAATATTCATCCGGAAAATGATGAGTTCACTATTTCGGCGAATACACGTCAAAAAGACTGGATCATATTAAAGGCGATGGAGAAACCCCTGATCAATATTTTGTGGCTGGGCACCCTGATTCTAATGGCCGGTTTTACCATAGCTACGATACGTCGTTACGACGAATTCCGTAAAATGCGCAAGAAAGGCCTGGAGTAACCCTTGAAGCAACCGGAAAAAGATCGTAGTTTCAGGACATGGAAGTTTCTCTGCCCGTCACCATTTTAGGCACAGGTAATGTCGCCTGGCATCTTGCTCCTGCTTTGGAGAATGCCGGATATCCGGTGAAAGAAGTCTACGCCAGGGACAAAAGAAATGCAGACCAGCTGATTAACCTGTTGTATTCTGCCGTATTTCATCCGGGACTGGATTTTTCACAAAGCCCATCTAAAATTTTCATTCTGGCCGTTTCAGATACGGCTATCGAACAAATTGCTCAGGAAATCGTCCTTCCTGATGATTCCATACTTGTCCATACATCAGGGGCCATTTCGATGGACGTGCTGTCCTTTGCCGCTACGGATCATTATGGTGTTTTCTATCCTTTACAAACATTTACAAAACAGCGGAGGGTCGACATGGAAGACGTTCCTTTTTGCCTTGAAGCCAGTTCAGCCCCCACATATGATGTGCTGGCAACTATGGCAGGGAGCTTGTCACGGCGTGTCGTGGATATGAATACGGAAAGCAGAAAAGTACTACACCTGGCGGCGGTATTTGCCAATAACTTTACCAATCACATGATGAAGATATCGGCCGATATCCTGGAAGCACATGACTTCCCTCCTGATCTGCTTCATCCCTTGTTGGCTGAAACGGTGAACAAGCTAATGAGTATTGGTGCCGAAAATGCACAGACCGGTCCGGCCAAGCGCCGGGATTACCGCACGCTTGAGAGACATCTGGATTTACTTGAGGCAAATCCGGAACTTCAGGAGGTATACAAGCTGATTTCGAAACATATATCGGACACCTACAGCGACGAATAAATGTCTTCTCACCATGTTATACGCGACGGTCAGGAGCCTCCGGTTTTTCTCCTCAATGAAGCTTCAGTTCAGCACCCGCTTTTGGGGGATTTGCTGGAATGGTCTCCATTAACGATCTGCCTGGATCAGGCAGTTCCTGCGTTGATCCGGAAGGGGTTTAAAGCGGACCACATTCTTTGTCAAACATCTGATCCATCACAATGGCATTATGTTTTTGATCAGCATTATTCAGTATCCCTGGTTAAAGTTGGTAATTGGGAAGAGGTAATCAGTGCAGTAAAGGCCATTCTTGACACCAATGCCGCTGATTTTCTCCACGTATTGGCGAGTAATGAAACCAGTAAAAAGCCATTTGAAATTTTTGATAAGGTAGTTTTTTTTAGCGCTGAGGTCAAATGGACCTGGTACCGGGAGGGCAAGTACAGGAAATGGATGGAAGCAGGAAGTCGTGTTCTGTTGGAAGGGGGATATAAGGAGATTATCGGAGAATATTTGGATCAGGGTGACTCCATAGAAACGACTGAGACCGGGATTATTGAAATGAAAGGGTTGGAGAAAATCTGGATTGGAGAAGTCTTTAGGCTTTAATGCCACGCGCAAGACGAGGCTTACCATTGAGATCTGTAAATATCTCCACATCCCCAAACCCGGCTGAAATAAGAATATTCTTTACCTCGTCCCCGCGTTCTTCGTGAATCTCAAAATAAATTCGTCCCTGATTTTTTAGTACCGGATACGCCTTTTGCGATATTTCCCTGTAAAATATGGTGGGATCATTATCGCTGACAAACAGTGCCTTGGGGGGCTCATAGTTCAATACGTTTTTTTCCATGAATCCACGGTCACTTTCAGGAATATACGGCGGATTACTAACTACGATATCAAGCTGATCAACAGGGATAGGTTCTTTGAGAATATCCATTAACAGAAATTCGATCGATACATCGTGCCTGTCGGCATTCTGACGCGCCACTTTTATTGTTCTGGGGTCAATGTCCATCGCCAGGCAACGTGCCTCTTTTCTTTCTTTAGAAATGGTAATGGGAATACACCCACTACCGGT
>CAYGOW010000206.1:0-6588 GCA_964351425.1 uncultured Roseivirgaceae bacterium | reverse complement strand
TTGCGGATTTGCTATCCTGGAGAAAGAAATGCTCAAATCGCTGAAGAATTTTACGATAAAACTCGCCGTAGGAACGGAAGTAAACCTGGTCATCACGAAAGATGGAAGAAATTGAAAGCATAGGAATATTTCGTTCACTAAGCTCTTTCGTGTAATAATGCCAGAATTCGTATTTCACAAATATGGCTAATTGGGGGTTGAGTTGATCAAGCCATTTACGCGCATGTCTGGCGGAATCCAGGGGAAGGTAAAGCACGTGATCGGCTCCCTGGTAGTTCTTTCTTACCGTGTAGCCCGACGGTGAGAAAAACGTCAGAATAATCCGATGGGACGGGAATTGAGGACGAAGTTTTTCAATGACCGGACGTCCCTGTTCGAATTCCCCAAGGGAAGCACAATGGATCCATATTTTAGGAGCGGGATCCTGTCGGATTGCCTCCAATTTCTTCCAGGACATGCGCCTGCCATAGAGGAATTCCCTTGCTTTCTGGTTGAAGGGCCCGGCCAGAATAATACCCAGTTTATAGAAAAACAGGGAAACAACGTACAATATGGATTGCATACGGTGCAAAAGTATGACCCTGCCTTGTAAATACTACAGGGTTTCCTGAAATGTTTGTAAGAATATATAATCTAAGGCGGTGGAAAGGAAACCAGGGATTCAGTGTTGACCACTTATTCCTTGAATTGACCTCATTTTCCTTTGAAGTCAGGCGGACGTTTTTCCACAAATGCCTTCATCCCTTCTTTTTGATCCTCTGAGGCAAACGTCAGGTAGAAGTTTTTTCGTTCAAAATGGAGCCCTTCGTCAAGGTGGGTTTCATAGGCGCGATTTACTGATTCTTTGGCGAGTCGAACGGAAACCGGGGACATGGCTGCAATTTCTTTTGCCAGGGATACGGCCTCGTACATGTACATTTCTACCGGTACTACACGGTTTATTAGTCCATACTGATACGCTTCATCCGCCGAAATGAATTTCCCGGTGAGAACCATTTCCATAGCCCTGGCTTTACCAATGGCGCGGGTGAGGCGCTGTGTGCCACCGGCCCCTGGCATTACGCCAATTTTTATTTCTGGCTGACCAAACTTTGCTGTTTCAGAAGCGATGATCATGTCGCATGTCATGGCAAGTTCACACCCACCGCCCAGGGCAAAGCCGGATACCGCTGCAATAATGGGTTTATGCGTTTTCTTGATTTGATCCCAGGTGCTGAACTGATCGATCATCAACATATCAACCGCAGTTTTATCGGCCATTTGCTTAATGTCAGCACCCGCGGCAAAAGCCCTTTCATTTCCGGTAAGAATAATAACCCGGACATCATCATTCTCATCCAGCGCTTTCAGCGTATCTCTCAATTCCATCATAAGCTGAAGATTGAGTGCATTAAGCTCTTTTGGCCGGTTTAATTCGACGAGAGCAATGTGTTTTTCGAATGCGGGGGTGACTTTGATAAATTCCATGCGTACCGGGGTTGTGGTAGGCACAATAATAAGAAAAGCCGGCTTTCAAAAAAAGCCGGCTTTATCTAACCATACTAAACAGGTGAGCAAAAGTGCTATGTACCGTTATATACCAGATATGATGGGGTAGGTAACCTACTTTTTTTACCTTTGTTAAAAAATTATGATCAACATACTTTTTGTCTGTCTCGGGAATATTTGCCGGTCTCCGTTGGCTGAGGGCGTATTGGTTCACGCAATTAAGGAGAAAGGTCTTGATAATCAGATTTATGTAGATTCCTGCGGGACCAGTGCCTATCATATCGGGGATTCTCCCGACCCCAGAACGATTCAAAATGCCAGGGAAAATAATATTGTTTTAACGAGCCGTGCGCGGCAATTCAAAGTCGATGATTTTGAAAAATTTGACTACATCCTGGCGATGGACCAGTCCAATTACCAAAACATAGTCCGCCTTGATCCGAAGGAACAATATACGGATAAGGTGTCATTACTGCGAAATCACGATCAAAATAATAAAGGGGCAGATGTGCCGGATCCCTATTTCGGCGGACAAGATGGTTTCCAGGAGGTTTTTGATATTGTTCACCGGTCCGTTTACAATTTTCTGGATCACTTGATTGAGGAGCATTCGCTCCGCTAGAAGTCGGTCAGGGCTCAATCAGTATCTGGAACGTATTTCTGCTGGTTTGTTCTAGGAGGACTTTATTCCGGGACCGGTATTCGTCGAGGTAGGCCGACGTATAATGCTTCACAGTTACGAGTATTAATCCGGTGTTGAATTTAATCTTGAAATGTCCTTTCAATCGTTCGCGCAGCTCTGATAATTTCTTTTCGTCATAATCCACGCAAATCGAGAAGGAGATGGCGGAATTCTGCATCATATTTATTTTCATGCCCATCTCTGCCAGTTGGTGAAAAATCAGGCTGAGGTTTTGTTCGTTTACAAAAGTAAAGTCACGGACATAAAACGAGACAAGGCACTGGGAATCTTTCAGAATGATGGCAGGAATGGGCTGATAGCTCTCCATGTCCTGAATGACTGTACCAGGTTTGTCCGGATGATAAAAACTACGCACGAATAAAGGGATACGGTCATTGGCCAGTGGTTTGATGGTTTTTGGGTGGATAACCGATGCTCCATAGTAAGTCATTTCAGCGGCTTCCCGGTAGGGGAGGAAGTCAAACTTAACGGTGTTTTCAATTTGCTTCGGATCTGCATTCATGATGCCATCCACATCTTTCCACACGGTAACAGAGGATGCCTTCAGGCATGAGGCCAGAATGGCGGCAGTAAAATCAGATCCTTCCCGGCCCAGGGTGGTAGTGCGTCCGTCCCTGGTTCCACCGATAAATCCCTGTGTGAGGATGACTCCATTCTCCAGCAAAGAAGGCAGTTGCTCATGAACCGCGGCATGGGTCAATTCCCAGTGCACCTGACCTTCACGAAACCGATCATCCGTCAGGATACATTTTCGGGCGTCTACCCACGAAACAGCAACCCCCTGGTGAAGCAGGCAGGCATGGATGAGACGGGAGGATAATAATTCTCCGCAACTGACTACCTGGTCATATAATTCGTCATAGGGCAGCGACGCGGATAAGTTTGTTCGGGCATTTTGTATGATTTCACTGATCGTTTGACTCACCGGATGGTCGCCAAGCAATTCATCGGCAATGTCAAGATGATATGATTCAGTGGATTGCAGTTTTACATCACATGCTGATTGGTCTTCCCTCAGAGCCAGGGCTTCTTCAAAGGCGTTGGTTGTTTTACCCATGGCAGACACTACGACCAGCAGGGGTTCGTCTGAATGGGCCAGAACAATCCCGGCCATATTTTTAATAGATGCGGCATCCCGAATGGATGCGCCTCCAAATTTGAATACTTTCATCAATTCAAACGTTTGCGAAGTAAAATTTTAATAAATTTGCTCGCAAAATGCAGTTAATTCACGACAATTTAAAGGGACTTTATGGAGGATTCGCGAATTGCCCTTCCGATAGGCACGACACTTGACCGATTTATCAAGAAAAAGCAGGAAGAGTTTCAATATGCTACGGGTGAATTGTCGCAATTACTACGTGACATAGCCCTGGCCGGCAAGGTAGTTAACAGGGAAATTAATAAGGCCGGACTTATCAATATTGTCGGAGCCATTGGCAGCCAGAATGTTCAGGGCGAGGACCAGCAAAAGCTGGACGTACTGGCCAATATTCGTTTCATACGTGCTTTAACCAAAGGGGGAGAAGCAAGTGTGATTATCTCAGAAGAGGACGAAGAGTTCACGGACCTTGAGAATAACGGAAAATACATGGTGGCCATTGATCCGCTTGACGGATCTTCCAATATCGATGTGAACGTGTCGATTGGAACCATATTCTCCATTTTCAGACGGGTTACACCTCCCGGGAGCAAAGTGACCCTGGATGATGTACTTCAACCGGGCTGCGAACAAGTAGCAGCGGGTTATTTGCTGTATGGCTCATCGACAATGCTGGTCTACACAACCGGTCACGGAGTGAACGGATTTACCTATGAACCTTCCCTGGGCGAATACTTTTTGTCACACCCTAATATGCAAATCCCTGAAGACGGGCGCATTTATAGCATCAATGATGGGTCGTTCAACAGTTTTCCGACATCTGTGAAGGAGTACATCGGACATTGTCGGGAGAATGGGTATTCCGCGCGGTATATCGGGTCACTTGTGGCTGATTTTCATCGAAACATGCTGAAAGGGGGGATTTATCTGTACCCATCCACTGCGCGTGACAAAAATGGCAAGTTGCGACTGATGTATGAGTGCAATGCCCTGGCTTTTTTGATTGAACAGGCCGGTGGAAAGGCCAGCACAGGTAGAGATCGAATTTTGGATATACAACCCAGGGATCTGCATCAGCGCGTACCATTGGTCATTGGTTCAAGGAAAATGGTAGAAGAAGTGGAAGCCTTGTTTGCCAGAGAATAAGGTCTACCCGAACAATTTCGCAACTCAGATCGTCTTTTAAACCGATATAATTTTCCAGGGATGAACCCGGAAAATGTCGTTCGGCTTCACAAACAGCTCAAACGTGTCCTACGATTATGTCCGGTATTTTTTTCTGGTTTCTATTTTCTTTTTCGCACGCTCCCACAACAGCAGCCCCAGTTCGGTGGACATGTTATCAGGATGGGAGATGGCCAGGACCTCCTTTACCCGATGCTCATCGACATCCATGCGATAGAGCGCCTGCAACAGACCGGGCATATCATGATTCAGAAGATACCTGAGTCTTTTACGCAGTGATTCAAATAACTCCTGCTGGGACGCATTTGCAGGGATATCCCGGGAATGGGGATCCGGTAGGGATTTGGTTGCTAATTCAAGAATCTGATGATTCTCCGTCATCACCTTCACCGGCTTGTTTGAGTAAATCAGGCTGTTCCTTATACAAGACACCGTACCAGGAGATGAGCTTTTTTATATCGGAAACATAAACCCGTTGTTCGTCATAGTCGGGTAGAATATGTTTCAAAAAGGCCTTTAACTCATCGCTGTCGGAAGAAGGCGTAATACCGGGGTCATCACCAAATTCTTCATATATGGTGTGCATGACCTCACTAAGTGGTCGGGACCCTTCCTGGTCGGTGGTGTAGATACTGATGTCACTAAGAACGGATATGCGTTGGGCAGCACTGGCAACCAGCTTTTTACGTGAGTCATCGAGAGATTCAAGAATCACACCGGAGCGAGTGGGTTTTACAACTTTAAATAAACCGCCTTTTCCCGTGACGGAAGCAATATCACTATATTTCATATTTAATCTGATTAGACTGCAAAGTTAGAAAATGTTAGCAGGTGACGTCAAATTCTGACATGAAATTTCATTCGTTAGATTCGGTTCATTCAAGAAGTTGATGAACATAGTCAAGTACTGCTTCCCTGCCTTCATTTTTAAGCGAGGAGGTAACGAAAATCGGAGGTAATTCGGCCCAGGTATTTTTGAGTGTTTTTTTAAATCGGGCAATCGAACTTTGGTTTTTGTTGTGGGAAAGTTTGTCGGCTTTGGTAAAAATCAGGGCAAAGGGTATCCCATTCTCTCCCAGCCAGTTAATGAATTCCAGATCAATAGGTTGCGGTGGCAGCCTGACATCAATTAAAACAAAAATCAGCATGAGATTTTTTCGTTCCATCAGGTAATCATGGATCATTTCTCCCCATTTTTCCTTATCCGATTTACTGACTTTTGCCCAGCCGTAACCCGGAAGATCGACGAGGTACCAGGCTTCATTGATTAAAAAGTGATTAATGAGCTGTGTCTTCCCCGGTTTTCCTGAAACTTTAGCTAAATTCTTACGTGCAGTCAGCATATTAATCAGCGATGATTTACCGACATTCGACCTGCCAATAAAGGCAAATTCAGGCAGATCAGGTGGCGGACACTGGCTGTGAGCGCTACTACTGGTAATAAATTTAGATTCTTTAATAATCATTGACGTGTCAAGAATGGTGCAATATTCGTCAAATTTTATTATTTAGTGTACAAAAGCAACTTTTTACGGGAAGATTGATTCCCTATTTGGCAAAAATGTCGTTAATTGTATTTTATTTCAGCTGAACGAGCAGCTAGAGTTGCTATTTTTTAGACGTTAGATCAAATTATGAACTGGCTTAAATCTTCGCTAAACCATCGAGGGAGATTATTTTTTGGAAGCTTGACCCTCCTTCTGTTAATTCAATTTTCAGGTTATTCCCAGGAGCAATCCAATAAGGAATTGGCTGAAGAATATATCAACCAGGCCGAACTGATCATGGAAGCGACTTCCGCGATGGTGGAAGCCCGGGACTTGTATATTCTCGCAGCGGAAGCAGACCCTTCCAATGTCAAGGCCAACTGGAAAGCCGGTGAATTCCATTTGCAAACCATTGGGAAGGATCGTGCGGTTAAATATTTCCTTAAAGTTCTTGAGCTGGATCCCAACTATCGATTCGATATCATGTATCAGATTGGACGCAGTTACCAGTATGGGATGGATTTTGACAATGCGTTGGCCTACTACAACCGATATCTGAATAAGCTCCGACAGGAAGACGGATACAGGGGTCTCGACAAAGTAGAATTAGGGGAGGTAAGCCG
>CAYGOW010000205.1:0-6594 GCA_964351425.1 uncultured Roseivirgaceae bacterium | reverse complement strand
CATTTGCTTTGAGTAACGAATTAATAATCAATTCGACTCAAAAAGGATGTCGCATTGCCCTGCTGAAGAATAAAAGCCTGATAGAGTTTCATCAGGACGAGGACAGCAACCAGTTTACGGTTGGGGATATTTAACTGGGAACAGTAAAGAAGGTGGTTCAAGGATTGAATGCTGCCTTTATTGACATTGGGTATGAGAAGGATGCATTCCTTCACTACCTGGACCTGGGTCCCCGCTTCACTTCGCTTCAGGAATTTTCCAAGCGTGTGAGCAACAAAAAATCCAACTTCAGTAAACTGGAGAAGTTCAATCTAAAACCTGAGATTGATAAACACGGTAAAATCACAAGTGTATTATCTAAGAATCAGAATGTTTTAGTCCAGGTTGTAAAAGAACCTATCTCTACCAAGGGCCCCAGATTATCCTGCGAGTTATCCATAGCCGGGCGCTACATGGTCCTGGTTCCATTTTCCAATACGGTCAACGTATCCAAGAAAATAACCAGTGCTAATGAACGTAAAAGGCTGATGCGCCTTGTTTCATCGATCAAACCAGAGAATTTTGGTGTGATCATCCGCACAGTCGCGGAAAACAAGGACGTCCGGGAGCTTGACAGTGATCTTCGAAACCTGATTAATATCTGGGAAGAGGGAATCAAACAACTGAAGCATTCCAAACCAAGGGACAAGGTTATTGGAGAAATCAGCAAAGCTTCCTCTTTGCTACGCGACGTTCTGAACGAGTCATTCGATAATATCCTTATTGACGACAAGGAGATTTTTGATGAGGTCAAGACCTACATCAGAAAGATCGCTCCTGATAAGGAAAAGATCGTCAAGCTTTACAATGGTAAAGCCAAATTATTTGAAAATTACGGTGTTGAAAAGCAGATCAAATCGGCTTTTGGACAATCTGTTAGCCTGAAGGGTGGAGGATACCTGATCATTGAGCACACTGAGGCGCTTCATGTCATCGACGTGAACAGCGGCAATAAGTCTAACCGTGAGGAAGGACAAGAGGCTACTGCACTTTCCGTGAATATGGAAGCTGCCCGCGAGATTGCCCGACAATTACGGCTTCGTGACATGGGTGGAATTATTGTGGTCGACTTTATTGATATGAAGCGTGCCGACAATAAGAAACTCGTCTATAAAACCATCAAGGATGAAATGGCTGGTGATCGTTCAAAACATACGGTACTGCCCTTATCACGATTCGGCCTGATGCAGATTACGCGTCAGCGGGTACGCCCCGAAATGAATATTGCCACGAAAGAACTGTGCCCGACTTGTCATGGAACAGGTAAAATCAGCGCGTCAATTTTGACTTCGGATACCATCGAGCGCACGATTGATCACCTGCTTACCCAGCAGAATGAAAAAGATATCACAGTGGTCATTCATCCATATGTCTACGCGTATTTTACCAAAGGTACCATGTCACGAAGATTGAAGTGGTTCCTTCGCTATTTTAAATGGGTAAAGCTTATTCAGGACTCATCACTGGCGATTACGGAATATAAATTCGTCAACAAGGCGGGTGAAGAGATCAAGGTAGATTCTGTATAAGGCTTTTTAAAACATTATTACCCCGTAGAAGTTAACCTTCTGCGGGGTTTTTTTATGTTAATTCATACCTAGATCCTGTGGAATTTTGTAACTTCCCTCAAAGTGTCTATTGTATGTCCCCATCCTCCAAATTAAGTGGATTAATTTCCTGGTTACCAGACGGCAGGCTCAAGAATTATCTTACAGCCATACGTCGGAATGCCCAAAAGGGAAATTTCTTCCGCATCAAATTTGACATATTCCGGAATGTATGGAAAATCACATTTGACGATTGCGAATTTACGTTCAGCCGCGATCCATATGACCGCTTTAAGGAAGATATCAGTATTCTAAGAAAAATGCCTGCCTGGAGTCCGGAGGTAATTATTGATGCCAATCCGGGCGAGGGTATAACCAGTATTTTGCTGGCCCGGAATAATCCGGATGCGATGGTATATATGTTCGAACCGGATGCTGATGAATACCAGATCATGATGGAGAATATGTTTCATAATAACCTGCCCAACATAGTGGTGGTACCACGAAAAGACACATTACTGGGGGGCTTTCTGGTGAATGAAATTGCAGGCCATTTCTTCGATAAATCAATCGTTCTTAAACTACACCTCCCCGAATGCAGCCAGGAAATGATATCCATCATAGCCGATATTTGGCGCTACAACCATCTTCGTGTTATTCTCACGACCAAAGCTTCTGACAAGATATCTTATTCTTACGATGTTATTGGCAAGACGTGTTCGGAACAGGGACTCCCCTTTATCTTCAACCGATACGATCAGCATATGCCTGTGTTTATTAATGAGCGTAACTTGCTAGGATAGCTCTTTTAACAGCTTGTCAAGTTCTTCAAAGACTTTCTCCTTGGCGAATGACTCTTCCGCCAGTTTCCGGGAGCGCTTCTGATAAGACAATAACAACTTCGGATCTTCCAGAAATGGCTTCAGTCCGATCCACAAGGATTCGGGATGTTCAGGTTGATGGTAGATACCACATTTTTTTTCCTCGATCAGGTTCTTAATCCATCCTTTAAAATTTAGGATGATTAACTTTCCTGCGGCCAGGCCGTCAAAAAATTTATTCGGGCTGCCAGACGACAGCACGGGGACATCTTTGAAGGATATATAGACGGCATCAGATTCCTCCATTACTTTTTTCACTTCCTCCCTCCCTCCGTGGGGCAAAAAACGAATAGGGTCATTCGGAGTCACCAATTTTTTTAATGACGCCGCTTGTGCGCCGTCGCCCATAATTACCACCTTAACTCCTGACGCATCGGGAAAATGACGGGCTGCATTAATTAGATATTCCAGATGATTTGCCTGGCCCAGTGTACCGATATAACTGATGACAAATTTATTGGGCCGTACAGCAGGTAATTTTTCAGACAATCGGAAAAAGCTGGTTTCGCTAATGTTCGGAATTGTATACACGGGTTTCCCGGACGCCTTTTCCCTGAGGTATTGGGATATTTCGGGCGACAGTCCGACCAGTGCCTCTGCTTCCTGGTATGATTTTCTCTCCAGCATTTCCGCGAGCCACAATCCCAGCGGGTTGGTTAGTACCTTCAGCTGCTTTGGTGCCTCTGGCCAGATATCGCCGATTTCAAAAATATAAGGTATGCGAAGCTTTCTTTTGGCTCGGATACCGATCAGACCGGTCGTGAGTGGGGTGGTGAGAATATAGTGAATATCAGCAGCGGGTAATGTGGTCAGAAGGTGAACAGACTTTTGGACGAACAGCCAGAACGCATGTAATCTGCTCAGGAAGCCCAAATGATTACTATAATAAATGGGAAGATAGTGAACATCCATTCCATCTATTGTGCGCCGATGATATCCGCTCTTATTTCCGCCGGTTATAATGGATACCTCATATCCTCTGGATATAAGATATTTGCCCATGTACCAGGTACGAAGGCCACCTCCTTCTTCCGGTGTGCGGAAGTATTGATGGATAATCCGGACGTGCATGTATCAGGAAAGGTTTTTCTCAAAATACCGGCAAAAGTGAGTCAATTGACAGTCACTGCATTTTGGCGACCTGGCCACACAGACATAGCGCCCATGTAAAATAAGCCAATGATGCGCGCGCGCTATGTATTTTTCAGGTATTTGACGGACAAGTTGCTTTTCAACATCTAATGGTGTCTTGCTATTTTGGTTGACCAGCCCAAGGCGTTTGGATACCCTGAATACATGGGTATCTACGGCCATGGCAGGTTGGTCATAGATGACGGATGCAATAACATTCGCGGTTTTTCTGCCAACACCCGGCAGTTTTTGCAGGTCTTTCAGGTTATCCGGAACAACACCATCAAAGTCTTCAATAAGCATTTTAGCCATGCCTATAAGGTGTTTGGTTTTGTTATTGGGGTAGGAGACGGATTTAATGTAAGGAAATACCTCATCGAAATGACTGACCGCCAGCTCTTCCGGCGTCGGGAATGCAGCAAAGAGGGCTGGAGTCACCTTATTAATACGCTTATCAGTGCATTGGGCACTAAGTATCACTGCCACAAGAAGCTCATACGGATTGGAATATTCCAGCTCCGTTTCAGCCTGTGGACTGTGTGTGGTAAAATACGCTATGAATTGATCTACTCGTTCCTTACGACGCATCCATTTTTATTTGGATGGCAAATTAAAGGATTTCGAGTAATTCTTGATACGTTCGATGACGTTTTCAGAGGGTACTTTCACGGCAGCGTCCAATTGGCGCTTGATCGTAATCAATTCCTTGTATAAATCCTCTAGTTGAGAATCACATAGCATGAATTGCATCAGCTCTGTCGACTCTTCATCGTTTAATTCGTTATAAACAAGTTTGATTACATCATCTTGGGTAAATGTTTTGATCATAGGCGACTTTATGTTTGTTCATCTTCTTTCTAAGATTGATGAGCGCATATCGCATCCTTCCCAATGCCGTATTGATACTGACATCTGTCGTTTCGGCAATTTCCTGGAAACTCATTTCCATATAATGCCTCATGACTAATACCTCCCGCTGCGCTTCTGGCAACTCCTGGATCATATCTCTGAGCCGGGAGTGCGTTTCATTTCTAATTTGAGCCGATTCAAATGAATCTTCAGCGAACTCCAGTGTATTGAACACCTTACTGCCATCTTCCAGGATTACTGTAGGGTAGCGACGATCCTTTCGGAAATAATCAATTGCCATATTATGTGCAATCCGTGTAATCCACGGCAGAAATTTCCCTTCCTCATTGTAGCGACCACTCTTAATCGTTCGGATAGCCTTTATAAATGTCTCCTGCAGGAGATCCTCCGCGACGTAATTATCCTTTACGATTAAATAAATAGTAGTGTAAACCCTAGATTTATGACGATTGAGCAATTGTTCAAAAGCCTCTTCGTTACCTTCTCTGTATAGTGATACCAATTGGCTATCACTGATCATTTTCTTCTTCTCCATTAAGTTCACGTTTTAGGTTAACGTAGAGTTCTAAATCATATTGTCAATTTGGGTTTTTATGTGAGAAAATATTTACTACAAGATTTCAAATGTATAGAATATTCTAAATAATTTACAATAATTTAATAATGAATTTTTTGGTTGCCTTGAAAATAAGCGTAAGTTTTTCATTAAAAATTGGCTGTAAAATGTCTCTTTAATTTGTTTGTGATGTAAAATCTTTTAGTACATTTCCAACTGCAATAAGTATGCTTACAAACATCCATTATGAATCGAGTTATTAAAAGCCTGGAAAATCTGACCCCGGAGCTAAAGAAAATGCTCAAAAAACGGTACCCGGATGGTTTCGAGGAAAACATCATGCGTATTACCAACGCAAAAAACGAGCCGATTTTTGTCGTTCCGCTGGAAACAGAAGACACCAATTATCTGATTAAAATCGCCGTTGTAAAGAACAGCGACGGCGAATATGACCTGGATGTGGAAGAAGAACCGGTGGATAGCGAGGATGATCCTGACTTCGGAGCAGATGATGACGTTGATTTCGACGACTAGATCCTGACAGCCAGCCCATAATTACAACCGGGAGAATTTCCTGCGGGCATTCCTTTCTTTTCTTTTCTGCGTATCTTTGCGCCTTTATGGCGAAACACATCAAATTTTCAGAAAGCGAGCTGGATGAATTAGATCCTCGCAAATTCATCATTATCAAGGGGGCCAAGGTGAATAATTTGAAGAACCTTAGTGTCGCCATTCCACGTAATAAATTAGTTGTTATTACCGGACTTTCAGGTTCCGGAAAGTCTTCTCTAGCCGTCCATACCCTATTTGCTGAAGGGAAGCGCATGTATGTGGAAAGTCTTAGTTCGTACGCCAGACAATTTCTAGGGCGGATGGAAAAGCCCGAAGTTGACTACATTCGGGGAGTATCTCCCGCGATTGCCATCGAACAAAAGGTCAATACGAGAAACCCCCGGTCAACCGTTGGGACAACCACGGAAATCTATGATTATTTAAAACTTTTATTCTCCCGTGTTGGCGTAACCTATTCTCCTGTAAGCGGGGAAGAAGTATCGAAAGACACCGTTACGGACGTGGTCGATTACATTAATCATCTTTCACCAGGTACCCGAATTATGGTTTCCAGCCCCTTGCGGATTAATAAAAAAAGGGACCTGAAGCAGGAATTGACAATTCTCATGCGGAAAGGATTTACTAGAATCCTGTCCGGAGAAGAGCCATTATTTATTGAAGACGCGCTCGAGGATAAATCATTAAAGGCCGACAACCTGGAAATATTGATTGACCGCGCGGC
Source organism: uncultured Roseivirgaceae bacterium (assembly GCA_964351425.1). GTDB lineage: Bacteria > Bacteroidota > Bacteroidia > Cytophagales > Cyclobacteriaceae > JAUILA01. Next base: position 276 of record CAYGOW010000205.1, on the reverse strand, counting down.
GGTAGACCCCGAAGATGAAGATCTCCAATACCGGTTAGCAGATTCAGTACAAACGGGCTTTTTTGAGGGCCACGGTGATTGTGTCATTCATATTAAGGACGGGGAGTCGCGTCAATTCAGCGATCGTTTCGAGGCTGATGGCATTTCTTTTGAAGAGCCTACTGTCAACTTCTTCTCCTTCAATAATCCATATGGGGCCTGTCGTCGGTGTGAGGGATTTGGAAAGATTCTGGGCCTTGATGAAGACCTTGTCATACCCGATAAAAGTCTGTCCAT
>CAYGOW010000204.1:0-6632 GCA_964351425.1 uncultured Roseivirgaceae bacterium | reverse complement strand
AATCATGGACTTCTGTAAGCAGTTCAATGCTCGGACCCAGGAAAAGCAAGGACAGGTTCTGCCTGTGTTGGTAACAATTTACACCGATAAATCATTTGATTTTGTCGTAAAGACGCCACCAGCACCCGTAATGATCCTTGAGGCCGCGAAGAAAAAGAAAGGCTCTCCCGAATCTAACCGTCAGAAGGTTGGTAGCATCAATTGGGATCAGGTGAAAACAATCGCCGAAACCAAAATGCCGGATTTGAATGCCTTCAAAATTGAATCTGCCATGAAAATGGTTGCTGGTACAGCCAGAAGCATGGGAATCAGAGTGACAGGAAAAGCTCCCTGGGAGTAAAAATTTAAAAGAATAATGGGAAAGTTGACAAAAAATCAAAAGGCGGCCCGCGAGAAGGTAGACAATACCAAAGAGTATTCTTTGGAAGAAGCTGCAGAATTACTGAAGGAAGTAACCTTCACTAAGTTTGACGCTTCAGTTGACCTGGATATCCGTCTTGGTGTGGACCCTAAAAAAGCCGACCAAATGGTGCGGGGTGTAGTAACCTTGCCACACGGTACAGGTAAAGACCTAACGGTATTGGTGCTTTGTACTCCCGATAAGGAGGAAGAAGCGAAAGAAGCAGGCGCTGATTACGTGGGTCTGGATGATTACATCCAAAAGATCGAAAAGGGATGGACAGACGTTGATGTGATCATTACCATGCCTACGGTTATGGCGAAGGTAGGTCGTCTCGGACGAGTACTCGGACCACGTGGATTGATGCCTAACCCAAAAGCAGGAACGGTAACGATGGACGTAGGGAATGCGGTAAAGGATATTAAGGCAGGTAAGATCGATTTCAAAGTAGATAAGTTTGGAATCATTCATACCAGCGTCGGGAAAGTGTCCTTCACACCAGAGAAGCTGATTGACAACGTAAAGGAAATGATCCAGACGGTAGGCAAATTAAAGCCTGCTTCTGCGAAGGGTGCCTACTTCCGTAGCATCAACCTTTCTTCTACTATGAGTCCGTCTATCACGATCGACAAGAATACAGTTCCAGGAATAAAATCAATAATTGTACAGTCATGACCAGGGAAGAAAAAGCAACAATCATTGAAAAACTGACCGAGAAGTTCTCGAATACGAACTATTTCTATTTTGCAGATGCTTCTGGTCTGAGTGTAGCGCAAATCAATGCATTCCGTCAAATGTGTTTTGATAAGGGCGTAGAATACAATGTCTACAAAAATACCCTGATCAAAAAAGCACTGGAGAATGTAGGTGCCGCCAATGCGGAACTGGATGAAGCATTAAAAGGATTTACCGGTATTATCTTCACCGATGAAGACGGTGCAAATTTGCCGGCTAAGACAATCACCGACTACAGAAAAAAGCAAGGTTCTAAAAAACCTTTGTTAAAGGCTGCTTCCATAGATTCAGATGTTTTCCTTGGTGAGGAACACCTGAAAATGCTCTCTGAGCTTAAATCTAAATCTGAACTTCTTGGAGATGTTATTGCCCTGCTCCAGTCACCTGCGAAAAACGTGGTGTCTGCTCTGCAGAGTGGTAAGAATAACCTGGGAGGTTTAATCAAGGCTCTTGAAGAGCGCGCTAATTAATTAAGTATTAAAAGAACACAATCGATAAATTAAAGTAAAAATGGCAGACGTTAAAGCAATTGGAGATCAACTCGTTGAACTTACAGTAAAAGAAGTAAATGAACTTGCCGCTTACCTGAAAGAAGAGCATGGTATCGAGCCTGCAGCTGCTGCAGCTGTAGCTGTTGCCGCTCCTGCTGGTGGCGACGGTGGCGAAGGAGCCGCTGAACAAACCGAGTTCGATGTAATCCTTAAAGCACCAGGTGGAGCGAAGCTTGCAGTGGTGAAACTGGTAAAAGAACTTACCGGACTGGGATTGAAAGAAGCAAAAGAAATCGTAGACAGCGCACCTAAAGCAATCAAAGAAGGTGTGTCAAAAGATGAAGCAGAAGGCCTTAAAAAGCAGCTTGAAGAAGCTGGGGCAGAAGTGGAGTTGAAATAATCGTCTTGGCGACAGCGCTCGTCTAACAAGAGTTAGGCCCCTGGTCCCGATAGCATTCGGGATGGGGGTCTTTTCCTGTTTGTAGATACGTAAAAATTCCGGGCCCCGTGGCCTGTTTAAGCACGGAAGCTTTACAATATATTGTAATCTAAATTATTAAGGCTTTGGCTAACAAGAAAAATAACCCAAGAATAAATTTCTCATCCATCAAGAAGGTATTGGAATATCCGGATTTCCTGGATATACAGTTACAATCCTTTAAAGATTTCTTTCAGTTGGAGACGCCTGCCGAAAAGCGGGAACAAGAAGGTCTTTTCAAGGTATTTTCTGAAAACTTTCCAATCTCTGATTCAAGGGAAAACTTTGTACTCGAATTTATCGACTATATCGTTGACCCTCCGAAATACTCGGTGGATGAGTGCATAGATAGGGGCCTTACTTATTCGGTTCCGTTAAAAGCGAAGTTAAAGCTAACTTGCAACGACGAGGATAACGAGGATTTTGAAACAATCGAACAGGAGGTTTTCCTGGGCAACATTCCCTATATGACAAAGAAGGGAAGTTTCGTAATCAATGGCGCCGAGCGTGTCATCGTTTCCCAGTTACACAGGTCACCAGGCGTGTTTTTTGCCCAGAGCAAGCACACGAATGGTACCACGTTGTATTCAGCCAGAATTATTCCTTTTAAAGGATCCTGGATTGAATTTGCTACAGACGTAAACAACGTCATGTATGCGTACATTGATCGGAAGAAAAAATTCCCCGTAACCACATTGCTTCGTGCCATCGGTTATGGAACGGATAAAGATATACTTGACCTTTTTGGTTTATCCGAAGAGGTAAAAACCACTAAAAAGGATCTGAAGAAAGCGGTTGGACGTAAACTGGCTGCCCGTGTTCTTAAGACCTGGACAGAAGATTTTGTGGATGAAGATACCGGTGAGGTTGTATCCATTGATCGGAATGAGGTATTACTTGAGCGTGATCACATCATTGAAGAGGATGATATCGAAACAATATTCGATAGCGGTTCTAAAGCCATCATTCTCCATCGTGATGACGTGAACGTTACGGATTATACCATCATATTCAACACGCTGTCCAAAGACAATTCAAACTCAGAGAAAGAAGCGGTTGAGCAAATTTATCGTCAGCTTCGAAATACTGAGGCACCGGATGAACAAACGGCCCGCGATATTATCCAGAGCTTGTTCTTCAGTGAAAAACGTTATGACCTGGGTGAAGTTGGTCGTTACCGAATCAACAAAAAACTTGGTCTTGATATCTCATCTGACCAGCGTGTATTAACGACCGAGGATATTATTCTCATCGTGAAGTACCTGATCGGTCTGATCAACTCCAAGGCAGTTGTTGATGATATTGACCACTTGAGTAACCGACGTGTTCGTACTGTTGGGGAACAATTGTATTCCCAGTTTGGTGTCGGACTGGCACGTATGGCACGTACGATTAAGGAACGAATGAATGTTCGTGATAATGAAGACTTTAAGCCGGTTGATCTGATCAACGCACGGACATTGTCTTCCGTGATCAATTCATTCTTCGGAACGAATCAGCTGTCTCAGTTCATGGATCAAACCAACCCGCTGGCAGAAATTACGCACAAACGTCGTATGTCTGCATTAGGACCGGGTGGTCTGTCACGTGAACGCGCTGGATTTGAGGTTCGTGATGTTCACTATACTCACTATGGTCGTCTGTGTACCATTGAAACTCCGGAAGGTCCGAATATCGGATTGATTTCCTCGCTTTGTGTTCATGCGAAAGTCAACCATATGGGCTTTATCGAAACGCCTTATCGTGAAGTTTCGGGCGGAAAAGTAGATATGACGGGTAATGTCAAATACCTGACTGCTGAAGAAGAAGATACGCATAACATTGCACAGGCCAATGCGCCATTGAAAGATAACGGACAATTCATTAACGAACGTGTAAAAGCGCGCTTCGAGGGTGATTTCCCCGTTGTAGAGCCGAAGGAAGTGAAATACATGGACGTTGCGCCTAACCAGATTGTATCGGTGGCTGCCTCGCTTATTCCATTCCTTGAGCACGACGATGCGAACCGGGCCCTGATGGGATCCAACATGCAGCGTCAGGCAGTGCCTTTGCTTAAGCCGGAAGCTCCGATTGTCGGAACCGGTCTGGAAGGACGCGTTGCACTTGATTCCAGGGCGTTGATCCTGGCCGAAGGTGATGGCGTGGTCGAATTGGTAGATGCCAATAGAATTGTCATTCGATATGAAATGAATGAGGATCAGTTGCTGGTCAGCTTTGATGAGGACAGCAAAACCTATGATCTGATTAAATTCCGTCGTACCAACCAGGATACTTGTATCAACCTGACACCGATCGTGAAGAAAGGTCAGAAAGTGAAGAAAGGTGAGCCGTTGGTAGAAGGATATGCTACGGAGAATGGTGAACTGGCACTCGGACGTAACCTGAGAGTGGCCTACATGCCATGGCAGGGATACAACTTTGAGGATGCGATTGTAATCTCTGAAAAAGTAGTTCGTGATGATATTTATACTTCAATCCACATTGAGGAGTTTGAACTCGAGGTACGGGATACAAAACGAGGTGAAGAGGAGCTTACTTCTGAGATTCCTAACGTGAGCGAAGAAGCCGTTCGTCATCTTGACGAAAACGGAATCATTCAGATTGGTGCAGAAGTACGTGAAGGAGATATCCTGATCGGTAAGATTACACCAAAAGGGGAAACGGATCCTACACCGGAAGAAAAACTGCTTCGCGCCATCTTTGGTGATAAAGCAGGTGATGTGAAAGATGCTTCAATGAAGGCGCCTCCGTCACTTCGTGGTGTGGTCATTGATACCAAGTTATTCTCCCGACCTAAAAAGGATAAAGAACTCCGAGCGAAATCTAAGAAAGAAGTTGAAGTTCTGAAAGGAAAATACAGCAAGGACCTGCTGGCATTGCGTGCTCAAATGATTGAGAAAATGGCACAACTGCTGAATGGCAAGACCAGCCAGGGACTGAAGCACAAATTCGGTGACGAATTGGTTTCCAAAGGAGTGAAATTCACGGCGAAAGTAATTGAAGAGAACCTCTTCCCGGCGAAAAACATCTACAAAGATGAAAGCACGTATAACGTACCGGAAGAAGTTAACCTTATTACTGATGTCATTCTGGATAACTGGACGACTGACGAGCATGTGAATGATCTGGTTGTACAACTTGTGAAGAGTTACAACATCAAGCGTAACGAAATAGCTGGTGAATTCAAGCGTGAGCGATTTACCCTCGAAGTCGGGGATGAATTGCCTGCAGGAATTGTCCAGTTGGCCAAAGTATATATTGCGAAGAAGCGGAAGCTGAAAGTAGGGGATAAGATGGCCGGTCGTCACGGAAACAAAGGGGTGGTTGCACGAATTGTTCGTGAGGAAGATATGCCATTTCTGGAAGACGGAACACCTGTTGATATCTGTCTGAACCCATTAGGCGTACCATCGCGTATGAACCTGGGCCAGATCTACGAAACGGTACTGGGTTGGGCCGGACTAAAACTTGGTAAGCGTTATGCGACACCAATTTTTGACGGGGCAAGCATGGAAGAAGTGGCACATGAGCTGAAAGAAGCCGGACTGCCTGATTACGGACGTGCCTACTTGTATGACGGACTGACCGGACAACGATTCGACCAGCCGGTTACAGTGGGAATCGCCTATATGCTGAAACTTGGTCACCTCGTGGATGATAAGATGCACGCGCGTTCTATCGGACCTTATTCACTCATTACGCAACAACCACTCGGTGGTAAAGCACAGTTTGGTGGTCAGCGATTCGGTGAGATGGAGGTTTGGGCACTGGAAGCATTTGGTGCATCGCACGTTCTTCAGGAAATTCTGACCATTAAGTCGGATGACGTGATCGGACGCGCCAAGGCCTATGAAGCCATTGTGAAAGGGGATAATATGAGAAAGCCGAACATTCCAGAGTCATTCAACGTTCTCGTTCATGAACTCCGAGGACTGGCACTCGAAATTACCCTTGACTAATTAGATACTTTCCCCCGTGAAGGAGATGGACAACCCATCCCTTCACGGTTGACATTAAACATATAAACTATGTCGTTTAGAAAAAACAAGAAACTTAATCTCGATTTTTCCAAAGTCACGATTAGCCTAGCATCACCTGAATCCATTCTGGAGAGCTCTCATGGTGAAGTAACGCAGCCGGAAACAATCAATTACCGAACATACAAGCCTGAAATGGGCGGTCTGTTTTGTGAGCGAATTTTCGGACCCGTGAAGGATTGGGAATGTCACTGTGGGAAATATAAGCGTATCCGCTATAAAGGCATTATCTGTGACCGTTGTGGAGTAGAGGTCACGGAGAAGAAGGTACGCCGCGAACGAATGGGACACATCGAATTGGTGGTTCCTGTTGCGCACATCTGGTATTTCAAGTCGCTTCCTAACAAAATTGGATACCTGCTTGGATTACCTACCAAGAAATTGGATCAGATCATTTACTACGAGCGTTATGTAGTTATTCAGCCTGGTATCAAAGAAGAAGACGGGCTTGCTTACATGGATTTTCTAACGGAAGATGAATACCTGGATAT
>CAYGOW010000203.1:0-6641 GCA_964351425.1 uncultured Roseivirgaceae bacterium | reverse complement strand
TTGAAAAGTACCTGGGCGAGAGGTTTACTATGGACTTGTTTCAGGGAGCCCAGGGAGGCCGACAACAAACAGAATGAGAATGACAATGATGGGAGAAGCCTGTCCTGAACTTGATTCAGGAAAGCCTGCCTCGGTGCATTTAAATCCAATCCGGGGCGGATTATAAGGCATGTACTTGCGATAGGCGCCAATACGTGTGAATTATATAAATCATATGGTACGACCTGTAATGCATGTAAGCGCTCGTGTGTATACCTTACTGAATAGATAAATAGTAAAAAGATGAAAAACAAGATACATTCAAAAGGAAGATATATTTTCATGGTAGCCGCCGTCGCAATTATGATTACCGGGTGCTCCAAGGACATTGCTTTTTTAAGCTCATCGGTAGTCCCGTCAGCCGAAGGTGAGGTCTCCGTCAAAATGGGAGATAATAATAATTACGAAATAGACTTATACGTGGATCGACTGGCCGAGCCTGATCGTCTGACGCCTCCTCAATCTGTATATGTTGTCTGGATGGAAACGTCACGAAATGGGGTTATAAACCTGGGTCAGCTGGAAACATCGACCAAATTTATGTCCAAGGTGCTGTCAAGTTCCCTGAAAACTGTGACCCCTTATAAGCCTACCAGCTTTTATATTACGGCCGAACAGGAGGCCTCGGGCAGTTACCCTGGAAATATGATAGTACTAAGAACCGGACAAGTAGTAATTAAGTAAGCAAGGTGATTTTTTTAAATATTAAAGAACATATTTTTTCGTGCTCGCAATCAGGTGGTCCCTGGTTCAAGCACAGGTGGTAAAGAAAAAAGGCAGCGAATTTCGCTGCCTTTTTTTGTTTAGAGTGAATGTGGTGAGAATATGAGGAATAAGGTCATCCCCCTGAATGTCCGGAAGGCATGACTTGAGCGGCCTATCTTAAGAAATCTCATTATCACAGGGCCTTTTGTTGTCAAAAGAGAGGGGGGATACAGTTTTTTATCGAGCTATACCCCCTTTTCAAATTATATATTTGATACTAATTGCGTTATCTGTTTACGGGTTAATTCTTGTTGTCAACCCGCAGCATAACGCCATAAATTACAGGAATAACGATAAATATATAGGTGCCGAAATGGATGTTAATTAATGCAACAGGAATGGCTATGGCACTAACTATTGGGATAATGAGAATTTTAAGAGCTATATTCTTCGCCCATTTTCTATCCACGGTGTATTTGAGAAGTTCCGTGTTTAATACCAAATACTTCCATATCAAATAGAGGATTATACCCGTTATAATATGAGTCAATGCGAAGATTGCCACTACGAATGAATCATACCGGTACAAGGCTTTCAGTTTCGATATGAAAGGCACCAGAGAAATTGAAAACAGAAAAAGGATATTTAAAATTATTATGGTACGGTTTACAAAATTCAATACGTTAAAAATGCGGTGATGCAGGATCCAATAGATCGCAATGATTAGAAAACTGGTTATGTAGGCAATGAAGGCTGGCTCCAGCTTTATCAAAAATGCCAGTAAGCCGTCCTCACTGAAATCATGATCTTCCGGGATATCTATTCCCAGGACGAGCAACGTCAAAGCGATGGCAATCACGCCATCACTTAATGCATTGAGCCGCTCAGGGCCGATTTTTTCATTTCTCATTTCCTGGTTCTTTACATTTTATTACTGCTTGACAACTTGCATCGGCGGATTTACCCATGACCCGTCAAGCGCATCCGATTGCGGCCAATAGAGCCGCAAAACGACCATGAACGGTCCGTCCGGTGCCGGTAACCAGTTTGATTCTTTGTCCGCCCCCGGAGAGTTCTGTTGTATATAAAATGTTATACCTCCGTCCTGGTCCTTCGTAAATGCGGGCATCATGGGGGAGTTGAGCAGATAGCGATCCAACGGATTGGCTACCAGTAAACTGGATGGCAATTCATACATGGTGAGCGACCAGAAGGCGTTAGCTGGAGGCAGTTCATCCGCGCTAAATCTCAATGTATATGCATTATCAGAGGCATCTAATTTGTTTCCGGCTGCATCCGTTGTGTACACTGGGTAAATGGCTTCTTCTTTGGAATTACCAAATATTCCAAGTACCGCAGCGGCCATTCGATAGAGGTAATTATTATTTAAGTAGGCTCGTGTGCCAAATACATCACCGGAAGTGACTTCCCCTTTGTCTATTTTTTGTTTGATCTCTGCAAAATCTTTCGTCCAGACCTCATGTATGCCTTGTTTCATCGCTTCAATGACCTCGGGAGACAAGGTGGTAGAGTCAATCTTCTGTCCCGGTCCAATACCAATTTTCGCAAAACGAGCCATTAATTTTTCTTCAGAAGGGTGAACCGGACAATATTGTAGCAGGAAGTTCAATACGTTAAATGTTTGAATGGATTTTTTCTCCAGTTCTGAAGTGAGGGGTAGAACAAGATTAAAATGCTCGAATGATCTGTTTTGTAACTCCGTGGTAAGCGGGGCTTTCTGATCAATACTTGTTTTTGCAGCGGGTGGATCTACATTTAAAAATGAAGAAAGTGGTTCCAGTTTATAGGCATCCTGAATTTCTGTCACTCTTCTGAGATCCTCTTTGTTAAAAAGCTGCGTCCGTCCTATGAGCAACACAAATTCCGTTTCGGAATGGATGATTTTGGTGATACCTTTCGGCATTTCTCCTTCCCAGTTCGGGCCTGCAATCATGAAAACACCTCCATCATTTCCGGTTGTTCTGCTGCCGATATAGTCAAAGTTATGTGTATAAAGATCTACTAACTGAAAACTGAAATATCGGTTTGGCTCTATTTCAGGCACAGAAAGCACCATAGGTTCAGCGCGCAAATCCAGGCCCGCCATCGAATAGGGGGTATCCGAATTCGGCGTTTGTACCGCTTTGTCCTCCGGGGTAAATACATGGGCAATATTCCTCAATTGATTTAATGGCGCCTTGTATTCGGGATTTTCCTCATCTATAAAATAGGCATATTCAATCCTGTATGCATCGACCATCGGATACGCATAAATGTATGCTTCCTTTGCGATTGCCTTCACTGAGTCAATAGGTAATCCGGTTAATGAGTCATCATTTTTTTCCGACGGAACGGAATTGCAGGCAGATATTAAAATCCCCAGTAGTATTGTCAATGGCACAAAGAAGTTAGTTTTCATTATTGTAGTGTCTGATATATCATTGTTTCAATGGATGATCCTTTCATTTGCCAGGTAGTATATTGATTTATGTGTGCTCTTGAGAATATTTTTCCACCTCTTGAAATCATTTCAGGGTCATCAATAAATTTTATTGTTTTCCGGCTGGTATCATTCCGATACACTGATTTTATATGAGATTTTTTATTCATTCTCGATTCGGGTGCTCTTTTGCCTGAAATTAAGCATCATAATTCATCAACTATACTAGTTGTTTTTGGCACATTGGATCTTTGATAAAGGTCAATACATTCAATGGTTATTTTAATGATCAGGGTTGAATTGGGAAATGATCTGTATCATTAGGAGGAGCCCGGAACGTATTGCCGTACTAACATACGTTATTATAATGAGGTATTCATCTAAGAATATGGCCTGAATCTTGCAATCATTTCACTATCTTGAACTGACATGTGAATATTTACTAAAGCAGTGTGGCAGGAATTACTGGTTAATAATTTATTTTCAGTTCTCTCAAATTTAATCGCATGAAACCTGAAAGTTTCGGTTAGATATCCGGGTGACAATACTGACTTGCATGTGAATACATAAAATACTTACTATGATTTGGAATAAAGTTCTCGTAAACAAGATAAAGGCAGTAGCTGCCGTGATACTTGTGTTTTTGTTGGTGCTCGCTACCAACATGATGGATAACCATCATTTCGATGTAGTGAAACGCACCCTGAAAACCGTTTACGAAGACCGCCTGGTAGTCAAGGATTATATCTATAAAATGTCGGATCAACTGAATCGGAAACAACTGGCCCTGCTCACGGGGGATTCGGTGAGAATCCAGCGGGTGAATGCAGTGGCAAATGATTCGCTGCAAGCGCTTTTAAATCGTTACTCGACCACACGTCTCACCACCAGCGAGGCAAGGAAATTTAATGAACTTCAGGAAAACCTTTCCGCATTGATGAAGAATGAAAACGATTGGAGCAGTGAAAACCCTTCGGGAAATGAAGTGATATACTCCCTTTATGAGAATATAGAGGATAACCTTGATACCCTGTTTGAAATACAGCTGGTTGAAGGAAAACGACAAATTGATACGTCCAACCGGGCAATCGCAAACAGTGATTTTATTTCTAAGATTGAAATGGGTGTCCTCATTGTCCTGGGGCTCATTATTCAAATCATTATCCTTTACAAGGCTCCCTCCACTTGACGTACAGCTTCATTTCTTCTCGGATATTTAGTATCTTGATTCTGCCGGACAGTCATATTATCCGGTTTTACCGTTAGGCCATGGCAGAACAAAAGGACATCGATTATTCCTATTCCACTATTGATGAAATATTCCGCTTAAGCATAGGACCGACCGGTGATTTTAGTGGTGCCAAGTATGACGGAGACTTCTCACTCTCGTTAGAAAAAGCCCAGGAAAAAAAGCATGCCTTTATCATGGAATCCCTCCATCTTCAGCCGGGTGACCGGGTCATGGATATGGGATGTGGCTGGGGGCCTTTCATTTCATATGCCTCACAAAGAGGGGTGGAGTGTGTCGGCCTGACTTTGTCCAAACGCCAATACGAAAGCTGTAAATCCCGTGGCCTTGATGTCTTCATCCAGGATTGTCGTACCGCAAGTCAAAGGGATTATGGCAATTTTGACGCACTTGTATCGGTAGGTGCATTCGAACATTTCTGTTCGGTCGCTGACTACAAAGCAGGTCGTCAAGAAGAGGTCTACAGGGATTTTTTCAGGAACGCCGCTGATTTTCTCCAATCCGGGGACCGCTTTTACCTGCAAACTATGGTATTTGGTAAAAACATGATCCCGTTGTCCGAGGTTGATATCACGGCAGATAAATCGTCTGATGCGTATATCATGGCCCTCATGGTCGAACAGTTCCCGGGCTCCTGGTTGCCGTATGGATCTGAAATGGTGGAGGAAATGGCAGCTCCGTATTTTCAGCTGGTGTCAAAAAGTAGCGGTCGTCTCGATTATATTGAAACTATCAAACAGTGGCGTCGCAGGTTCCGGAAGTTTCACTGGAAGAAATACCTGCTTTATGCAAGCCTTCTACCCAAATACCTGGTAAGCCCGGCATTCAGACATCGCGTCGCTATTTTCCGCATCAGTCCCAATAAAGTGTGCTTTGAACGCGAACTCATGGAGCACTACAGGTTCGTCTTTGAAAAAAAATAATAGTCCCTCGATCCTTTTTCATTGGCAGATTAAATATTCTGGTTTATTTAATCTACTTCCTGCCCTCAGGCAAACGTGACTGCGTGTAACCTTTGTTACACTTTTAACCGTCAGAAGGTTGTCTCTTTACAGTATAATTCATCAATAAAAATCATCATTATGAAATCTTTACGCATACTTCTAATTCTGCTGATGTCGGCCTGGTTCATTGGTTGTCAAAATAGTAATGCTACCGCAGACAATGAGATATTGACCACCGAATCAATTGCCGCCGAACCGGTGGAGCTCATCATCAACCTGACCAGTGATGCCAACCAGTTGCCGGAAAGTTCACTTATGGCACTTCATTTCGCTTCGAAGGCACTGGAGAATGATTTGAATGTTACGGTATTTATGAATGTAAAGGGTGTTCTCCTTGCTTCTAAGACATCTTCCAGCCTGAATGTAAATAACGAAAACCTTCATGGCTTGATTAATCAAGTGATGGAGCAGGGTGGTAAGGTTGTGGCGTGCCCCATGTGTATGAAGGTACAAGGAGTCGATGAAGGGGACCTGCTGCCAGGTATAGATGTTTCAAGTCCTGGCTTTATGATGGACAAACTAAAGGAGAATCCTACAGTTTTTACTTATTAAATGCAGATAACCGGCTAAAGTTAACAGCGTAGCTAAATTGTGATAGGAAATAGCGTGTATAATCCAATACATTTCCTATCACTATCTTCATTCCTTGCTATATTTACTTCATGCAAAAGGAAAAAGCAGAGTACGATACGCTAATTTTTGACCTCGGTGGTGTTATAATTAATCTGGATGTTCAATCCACCTATCGGGCCTTCCTCGCCCATAACGCTAAACTTACCCCCGAAATCCTTCATCATCCGGCCGCTATCCGCTATGAAATGGGCCTAATTTCTGATGCCCAATTCCGCGATGAAGTAAGGGGATTTGTCTCACCCGGCCTTTCCGACCCTGAAATTGACCAGTGCTGGAATGCCATGATCGGAGACATCCCTGCCTGGCGTATCGAATTGCTTCAAAACCTCAGGCAACATCATCAGCTTTTTCTGTTGAGTAACACCAATTCGATTCATATGCGACGTGTGAATCAGGAAGTGGCTGTCCATGATCTCGAATCCCTGGATGAATTATTCGATAAATCGTATTATTCTCACAAAATGAATATGCGCAAACCGGACAAAGAGATCTACAATCAGATCATTCGGGAGAATAACTTAAACCCAGCCAGGACGTTATTCATTGATGATAACCCGCACAATATTTCAGG
>CAYGOW010000202.1:0-6653 GCA_964351425.1 uncultured Roseivirgaceae bacterium | reverse complement strand
GCGTACTGGTAAGCAGGGATTCAATGACAGGCTGCATTCTGAACCCACTTGCCGTGAATATATCAGCCATGGAATTGATAATATCATTATCGATGGATTCAGTGATATCATAATGCACATAATAACGGTATAGCTTCCGGCAGATATGCATGGCAGTTTCCCGCTGAGCAAAAATCATGGTTACCAGCTGGTCCAGTTCGTCCGTCATACTATCCCACGAGGGTTCGGATCCTGCCATCAGGGTAATATTCTGGGCAATTTGCTGGTTGTTAAAACGGTTGCTAAATATCTTTAATGAATCATCCGTCTCGTGTGCGGATCCAGTAGTTCCTCCACGGATCACACATGTGGGTAAATTCGTCTCAGGATCAATATTGCTGAAAGTTTCATCGTAGTTATACCCTGTTAAAACATTGGCTGCAGCACGAACATCCTGTTCCGTATAATGTATATAGTCACCTTGTTCGGTAGCAGGCGGATTGGACCCTTCCAGACCCCGACCAATGGTGTACAGTTCGAGCATCTCCCGGGCATAGTTTTCATTAGGACTGCCTTTTACATTTCGATTTCCGTCTAGAAATCGAATCATGGCATTATCCAGGCTGACTTTTTTTACCAGTGTGCGGAAATCCCGGGGGCCCAGGGGATTATCCTGTGCGTCGAGTGCAAAGGCCCTGAACAACTCATTCTGGTAATATAAGGCACGGCCACTTACCACTTTGGTCCGCTTTGTGGTAAAATAGCTATGAAGGAAGAAGACCACTTTCTCTCTAGCTGATTCTGCCAGTGCTGTGGAAGCAGCATTGCCAGAACCAAGAACCCGGCCCAGGTACCAGCGAACAAACAGCTCCTGGTAATCCAGTTCGGCATCCGGATCCGGCACCGCATTAACCCATGGTAAGCCTGATTCCGGATCGATGGGTGCCGGTGCTACCGGCAAGTTCGTACCGAATAATTGAGTGACGGCCTGTGCAGGAGATAATCCCGCATAATAGTCAATCTGTGCTTTATTGGCCCCGAAAGTTGCACGTCGTAATAAATGCGCCGCACGTTGTATTCCCAGGGTTCCATTTTGAGGTAATAATGGCATAGTTTTTTCAATAAAAAATTATACTTCTACACTAAACATGCTGTAGATGATATTCACAGCAAAGGATAAGGGGTCGAGTTGTGGATATTGCCGACCAAATAACTATTTTGTCTTTATGAGGAGTTTGAAATAGCTTTGTACCTATGGTGAAACTGATAGAATGCCCACGCGATGCCATGCAAGGTTTAGCGTCTTTTATACCAACTTCTGATAAGATTACGTACTTAAATGCCCTGTTATCAGTGGGTTTTGATACGCTCGATTTTGGCAGTTTCGTTTCGCCAAAGGCAATTCCTCAAATGCGTGATACGGCGGAAGTTATCCGTAAAATCGATCATTCCGGATCGTCTACGAAGTTACTGGCCATTGTCGCCAATAAACGAGGGGCGGTAGATGCGCTTGGATTTGATGCGATAGATTATATCGGATTTCCATTTTCCATATCAGAGACATTCCAACAACGTAACACCAATAAATCGATCATGGAGGCGCTCAATGAGATGAATGACATCCTCGAATTGTGTCGTTTGAATGACAAGCAGATGGTAGCCTATATCTCTATGGGGTTCGGCAACCCGTACAATGACCCTTACTCACCCGAGGTGGTGGAAAAATTCACGGGTATTCTAGCTGCCATGGGCATTCAGATAATTTCACTGGCAGATACAGTTGGTCTGGCAAATAACGAACTTATAGACAAGGTCTTTACATCCGTTCATAAGGCTTATCCAACTATCGAATTTGGCGCCCATTTCCATGCTCGCCCTGATCAGGCGGCTTCGCGCATCCAAGCCGCTTACCGTGCTGGTTGCCGGAGGTTTGACAGCGCCATACGAGGATTCGGTGGATGTCCAATGGCAAAGGATGATCTGGTCGGTAATATTCCGACAGAAACCCTTATCGATGTTCTCCGGGGACATAGGGAGTCTCTCGGTATCGACGAAAAGAAATTTCAGGAGGCGGTCGCGTTATCCCTGAATGTGCTGGGTTAATTCAACGTAAATGTCTCCTTGAGGAGCTCCACAGAGTTTCCACCAACCATAACATCAAATTTACCAGGCTCTACTACGTACAAACCTTCGTTGGTGTAGAATCCCAGCTCTTTATCTGTTAAGGTAAATTCGACCACCTGGCTTTCACCGGGTCTTAACATTATTTTATCGAATCCCTTGAGCTCTTTTACCGGCCGCGCCAGGCTCCCAACGTGGTCATGAATATATAGTTGTACTACCTCTTCTCCCGCCAAATCCCCCGTATTACGGACCGTAACAGATACTTTAATGGCGTCATTATTTGAGGCATCAACCGTTAAATCTGAATACGCAAACGTTGTGTAGCTCAATCCATAGCCAAACGGATAGAGTGGGTCATTCGATTCGTCTGAGTAATGTGACCAGAATACGATGGGCTCCTCGTTGGGTCGGCCGGTACGGAAATGATTATAATAAATGGGAACTTGTCCCACCGAGCGGGGAAATGTCATGGGTAATTTGCCGGAAGGGTTATATTCTCCATACAACACCTGCGCAATCGCATGTCCGCTTTGGGTACCCAGTTGCCATGCCTCAACAATTGCCGGAATATGTTCCACTGCCCAGGGAATAGTCAATGGCCGGCCATTCATGAGCACCAGTACGATGTTTTTATTCACTTCATAAACCGCTTCCAGTAACTCCTGCTGAACGCCGGGAAGTCCCAGGTCAGTGCGACTTCGAGCTTCTCCGCTTTGAAACCCATGTTCACCCAGGACCATGATCACTACCTCCGAATTTTTTGCCAGCGCAATGGCTTCTGCAAATCCGCTTCGATCCGTTTCGTTGACAGGCACTTCCGTGGTAAAGGATACTTCGCCCCGTAATAAATCAGCACCTTTCGCATAGCGCATTTTGTCGCCGGCAAATGGCGCCAAACCTTCCATCACGGATATTGCCGTATTGTCATCCGACCCAAGCCTCCAGCTGCCCAACGGGCTATTTTTATCCACTGCCAATGGCCCGATCACCGCTATGTTATCCTGACTTTTGCTCAGCGGAAGAATATTGCCTTCATTTTTCAACAGAACGATTGATTTTTTGGCGATATCCAGAGCCGCCTGCATGTGGTCCGGATGATAGAGACGGGTCTTCTCACGTTCTTCATTGCAATACCGGTAGGGGTCGTCAAAAAGGCCAAGCGCAAATTTTATTCGGAGAATGCGACGTACGGCGTCATCGATCACCTCCATGCTCACCTTGCCTTCCTCGACATTTTCTTTTAAATGATTAATGTAAGCAAATGACTGCATGTCCATGTCAGACCCAGCATTGGCGGATAGCTCTGCCACATGTTTTAAGTCGCGGGCGTATCCGTGTGTGACCATTTCAGCCATGGAGGCCCAATCAGAAATCACAAACCCTTCAAATCCCCAGGCGTCTTTTAGAATATCACGCTGAAGCATTTTACTACCGGTGGCGGGTACACCATTCAGGATATTGAATGCATTCATCACCGTGGCCACTTCATTGTCAACAGCGGCTTTAAAGGGAGGCAATACGATGTTGTACAGGGTAGACATACCCATGTCAACCGTGTTGTATTCCTTTCCCGCTTCGGCAAAGCCGTAGGCGGCAAAATGCTTGGCGCACGCTGCAAGCGTATTTGGTGCAGCCAGGTCATTGCCCTGGAATCCCTTGATACGGGCCACCGCCACCGCCGACCCAAGGTAGGGGTCTTCACCAGCCCCTTCCATTACGCGGCCCCAACGTGCATCCCTGGAGATATCCATCATCGGGGCAAAGGTCCAGTTGATCCCCACCGCTGAAGCTTCGTCTGCAGCAACCTCGGCCGAACGCCGGATGGCTTGCAGGTCCCAGCTGGCCGCTTCCGCCAACGGAATAGGAGCCAGGGTCTTATGTCCGTGGATCACGTCATACCCGAAAAGAAGAGGTATGCCCAGCCTGGAATTCTTTACAACCAGTTCCTGAAGTGCCCGGACGTTTTCGACCCCACGCACATTCAGCATGGACCCAACCATTCCATTTTTCAGGTGATTATATTTAAGCTCATTGTTGCCATCGGTCGGAGCAGGTCCGGTAACTTCCCAGAATCCGGAGTACTGATTCATTTGGCCAACTTTTTCGTCGAGGGTCATGATCGACAGAAGCGAATCAATTTTTCTTTCAGTGACGGCATTTTGCCCGAATAATGGCATTGTGAATAGGTATGTAACGATTAAAATAAAGGATGTACGCATAAGAAAGGCATTCATTTTTGCCTATCTCAAGTTACAATAGAAACCGTTCCGGGGCAATGCAGTTTACATCCATTGTGCATTTTTTTATTGGTGCAGGGGTTAAAGGTTTTCTCCCGGTGAGGCGCTTATTCCGGATCAAAATAGAATACAGCGGACTGAAGGGGCTGCAGCGTTACAGGCATTGTTCCCACACCACCTTCAACAGTTAATACACCATTTTTTGCCTCATGAAGCAAGTCTGATCCTTCATAATTCCCGTCGTCAAGCTCCCAGGTTGTGATCAGGTGTTCAGGAATCTTCAGAGTAAATTCACAGGATTTTTCTGCGCTGAAGTTAGAGACAACAACAGCAAAGAATTTCTCTTGCCAACGCGTAAAGGAAAAAACTGATTCATCATACCCGGAGGATTCCCGACGATTTAACATATGCAGTTCTTCATATTCTCCGTCAAAGGGAAAGAACTTCGAAGCATTCAGTAACCGTTTATAAACATCCCGCAGTGCATGCTCATCTTCAGAAAGTTGTCCACCATCAAACGCGCCATCATTCATCCACCGCTGATGATGCGGTACCCCGACATAATCAAATATGGAGGTCCGTGAAGGATCGCCAAAACCCGGATCTTCAGCACCGGGTTCGCCCACTTCTTGCCCAAAATAGATCATGGTCGGGGAGGAACTGATGGTAGCGGATACCACCATAGCCGGGCGCGCTTTGTCTGCATCTCCCGCGAACTCAGGACTGGCAATCCGTTGTTCATCATGATTTTCCAGAAAATGAAGCATATGGTGTTCGATATCCGCCAGGTTTTCCTGAATTGGTACAATATGATCCGTAGAGCCTTTCCCCTGGATGATATGTTTAAGTGTATCATATAACTCCACCTTGTCATAGAGGTAATCCATTTTCCCCAAGTGGATGTATTCACGGTAAAGGGACGGATTGTACACCTCGGCCAACAACAGTGCGGATGGATTTTTTGTCTTGATGGCCGAGTTCATGTAGCTCCAGAATTCAACCGGAACCATCTCTGCCATATCAAAACGAAAGCCGTCCACTCCCAGTTCAAGCCAATATTCGGCGATGTCCCTGAATTTTTTCCACGAATCCGGTACGTCCTTGTCTTTCCAGAATAAGAAGTGTTCAACGTATTGTTTATTGGCGAATTCTTCGGGTAATTCAGGGAAATCATGGGTGCCGTCCGGACGAACCCCATAATTTATTTTCACAGTTTCGTACCAATCATAAAAGTTTGGCTGGGCCAGACGTGACCCATTGCCCGTCCATTTGGCCGGATTTTCATCAAACGTACCATCCGCCAGCGGATGTGGTTCACCTCCCAGGGGTTTGTAGTTATTTTGAGGTTCGGGCACCTGAAAGGGCTCTCCCGGAATATAGTAGAAATTATTATCCCGGCGATAAGCAACTGTCGTATCGTCGTCGGCCCCAAAATCCTGTACACTGTCCGGACGGGAGATGCTTTCATATTTTCTGGCGACATGGTTGGGCACAATATCGATGATCACTTTCATGTTATGGGCGTGTGTCCGGTTGATGAGCGCCTTGAATTCCTCGAGCCGGTTGGCTGGATCGTCTGCCAAATCAGGGTTAACGTTGTAATAATCTTTCACCGCATAGGGTGATCCCGCCCGGCCTTTGACCACATCCGGATCATCCTGACTTATTCCATAGGCGGTGTAATCATGGATAACCGCATGATGCGGAATACCCGTATACCAGATATGTGTAACCCCAAGGTCCCGAATCTCTGACAATGCTTTATCCGTGAAGTCTGAAAATTTCCCCACGCCATTCTGCTCAATAGTCCCCCAGGGAATATTGTTGGTGTTTTTATTTCCAAAAAGCCTGGTAAACACCTGGTAGATCACTTTTTTTCCAGATGGTGGATACATGACCCATTTACCTTCTTCATCTTTGGAAGTAGAACTATCCGGAGAATTACAACCTGGTATCATGAGTGCTAGCAGTAAAACCAAAAGGTACTTTTTCATAAAATGATCGTTGAGGCATGGGCTTAACCTTGAATGAATAATGCGCTGACTTATTTATTCCTGCCTGGTATCAGGGTATACTGAAAACCGCGCACCTGTATCAAAAATACACAACCGGAATTAGAAACGGAAAGCCGATACCCAAACTGCAAATATTATGAGGCCACTTAGCGGGAAATGCTATTTGCTAAGGTCTGTTGAGGGTAAATATTTTACCGGGCTTGGCGGTAATGACTTGTTTGAATTCTAATTGAAGGAGCAGGGAGGCAGTTTGGCCAACGGCTTTTCCACATGCCCAGCTCAACCGGTCCAGGGCCAT
>CAYGOW010000201.1:0-6690 GCA_964351425.1 uncultured Roseivirgaceae bacterium | reverse complement strand
AAGAAACGACCAGGTGTTGGTTGATCTCCACTTGTTTGTCAAAGATGCCCTGACAGATATACAGGACCTTACCCTAAAGCTATTTGACCGGCTTCTCGCCCTGAGCGAGACTCACAAGGCGCATCTCTTACCGGGCTACACACATTTTCAGATCGCCATGCCTTCGTCATTTGGCTTGTGGTTCGGTGCCTTCGCGGAAGCCCTGATTGATGATATGGAATTGGTACGTGCCGCGTACCGGATCAGTGATCAAAATCCGTTGGGTTCGGCCGCTGGTTATGGAAGTTCGTTTCCGATTAACAGAACCCAAACGACAAAAGAGTTAAAATTTCGCACGCTGAAATACAATGTGGTTGCTGCCCAGATGAGTCGTGGCAAGCTTGAAAAAGTGACGGCATATGCGCTGGCGTCGATTGCAGGAACTTTGAGTAAGCTGGCTATGGATATCTGCCTCTACAATAGCCAGAACTTTGGCTTTGTCACATTTCCCGACAGACTCACAACCGGTTCCAGCATTATGCCCCACAAAAAGAATCCGGATGTGTTTGAATTGGTCCGGGGCCGCTGTAACCTGATACAATCCGTACCCGCACAAATTACCTTGCTCACGAATAATCTCCCCAGTGGCTATCACCGGGATTTCCAATTGTTAAAGGAACCACTCTTTCCGGCCCTGAAGTCACTGTCAGATTGCCTGGAAATCAGTGAATACATGCTGCAACATATTCAGATAAATCCTGAAGCGCTAAATGATCCAAAATATGATTATCTGTATTCGGTGGAAAATGTCAATCATGAAGTCATGAAAGGCATGACATTCCGTGATGCCTATAAGAAGATAGGTACAGAGGTGCAAAAGGGTGAGTTTGTACCTAAAAAGACTGTTGAACATACACATGAGGGCAGTATCGGTAATTTGTGTACCGAAGAAATCCGGGAGAAGATGCAAGCAGTAATGGCCAATCGCTAGTCACACTTTCTGACGGGCAATGCGGCCCCCAAACTTGCGGCTTTTTCCCAGTCGGCTTCAGCGCCGGTCGAGTCACCCTGCATACATTTTAAACTCCCACGGTTGACATAAGCCTCTGCATAGTTTGGCCGTAATGCAATGGCCTTATCAAAAGCCTCCATGGCTTGTTCCAATTTACCCATCAGGTAATGGGCATACCCTTTTTCATAATAAACCTCCGCGTAATCCGGCGCTAAAGCAATCGCTTTTTCATAATTCTGGATAGCCGTATAATTATCTCCATTGAGCGATTGACAAACACCCAACAGATAATATAATTCCGCATTATCCGGGGTAGCATCAATGCCCCGCTCGAAGATTTTAATGGCCTTGTCATATTCTCCCGCATCATAAAAAGCATAGCCTGAATCCAGGAGTGACATTTTCTGTGCCTGTGCCAGTGAGGCGATGCTTAAAAGCAGTGAAACCAGTAAAATTCTCTTCATGATCAAGTAACCCATTGGCTAGTGTGATAGTTCACCACGTTTGTGGATTCTGACAATTACTGATTTCGATATGGGTGTATTGCTTTTTCTGGCAAACTGATTATAGGGAATCAATTCGTTGGCCTCGGGAAAATAAGTGCCCACGCAACCGGTCGGAATATCATAAGGAACTACCAGAAATGAACGCGCGATACGTTTGTCCTCATAGGAACTGGAAAGATCTACCTCCTCAAGCTTGCCAAGCCCGGCTTGTTTCATGTCGTCCTCATTCATCAGTACAACCCGGCGCTCATTGTAGATACCACGATACCGGTCATTAAGACCATAAATAGTGGTGTTGTATTGGTCATGGCTTCGAATGGTCATCATGAGAAATTCCCCTGGCGCTAATTGATGGTCAGGTAATTCATTGACGGTAAAATTCGCTTTACCCGTATGCGTGTTGAACTTACCTTCCCGGGCACCATTCGGAAGATAAAATCCGCCGGGCTTACGTACCCGCTCATTGTAGTTTTCAAAACCGGGTATTGTACTTTCTATGGCATTTCGAATGTGGTCATAATGGCTGACCAGGTGATCCCAGTCCACCGTACTTCGCTGCCCGAGTGTTGCCTTGGCAAGCTCAGCTATAATTTTAGGTTCACTCAGCAGCTGGGAGGAAACCGGCGGTTTGCTACCGGTCGATTGGTGTACGACGCCGGTTGAATTCTCCACGGTCACAAATTGTCGTTCTTCACCTTGCATATCCTGCTCGGTTCGGCCGATACACGGCAGAATATAGGAAATCCGTCCGGGTGCCAAATGACTGCGGTTCAATTTGGTTGATACATGAACCGTTAAATCACATTTCATCAGACCTTCGGCAGTAACCGTGGTATCAGGCGCGGCAGAAAGAAAATTACCCCCCATGGCCATGAATACTTTTACTTTACCTTCCTTCATGGCACGGATTGCATGGACCGTATCGTACCCTTCCTCGCGGGGTGGAGAAAAATTAAACTCACGTTCCAGTGCATCCCCAAAGGCCGGCTTAAGACGTTCCCAAATACCTACCGTGCGATCCCCCTGTACATTGCTATGGCCCCTGACCGGGCAGGTTCCTGCGCCGGGCTTGCCTATACTTCCTTTCATGAGAAGCAGATTGACCACTTCACGAATGTTATCAACCGCATTTCTGTGTTGGGTAAGTCCCATGGCCCAACAAGCGATTATTCGGTCATTCTTCGCCAGTAAATCGGCTGTCTCTTCGAGTGATTCACGCGGCACACCGCTCTCCTTGATTAGTTCATCCAACGAGTGGTTAGACAAATCCTCCACCAATTCCGTATAACCAGTCGTTTTCGATTTTATAAAGTCATGATCCAGTATCTTGCCCCCGGCTGCCTCATCACGCTGAATCAACATCTTCATGAGCGCTTTTAAAAGCGGAACATCGGCATTGACTCGCACTTGCAGGTAGATATCTGTTATGGAGGTACCCGAACCAAGCAAGTCACCGGGATGCTGGGGGTGTTTGAACTTGATCAATCCGGTCTCCCTTAACGGATTGACAGAAATTATCTTTGCTCCGTTTTTCTTGGCCTTCTGCAGAGCGGTAAGCATGCGCGGGTGATTCGTGCCGGGGTTCTGGCCGATGATCATGATTACCTCGGCTTTGTAGAAATCATCCAGGGTAACGGACCCCTTGCCGATTCCAACGGTTTCGGATAATCCGGCTCCGCTTGATTCATGACACATGTTAGAGCAGTCCGGCAGGTTGTTGGTGCCAAAATGACGAACGAATAACTGGTACAAAAAAGCTGCTTCGTTACTTGTTCTTCCGGATGTATAACATACCGCCTCATTCGGATCTGTCAGGCGATTGAGGGTAGTTCCGATATCACCAAATGCCTGTTCCCATGAAACCGGCTCATAATATTTTTCTCCGGGAATAAGCCTGAAAGGGCGTGTAATACGGCCACTTTTCCCGAGCTCGAAGTCGGTCATGTTTGATAACTCTTCGATTGAATACCTGGCAAAAAAATCTTCATCTACCCGGGCAACCGTGGCTTCCTCTGCTACGGCCTTCGATCCATTTTCACAAAACTCCCCAGTACTTCGGTGATTGTCAGGGTCTGGCCAGGCACACCCGGGACAATCAAATCCGTTAAACTGATTCAGACGCAACATAGTCCGGGTACCATCCATCAGGCCTACTTCATGAATGATATGCTTTGTAGAACTGATGATTGCCGGAATCCCTCCTGACGTCATTTTTGGTGTGGAGAGCTTAATGCCGGTAAACCGTGAAGGCGGTTGAACAAAGGTTCTTTTTCCCATGGAGTTAAAATACTAAGATTCTCTGAGAATGTACCCATATGACTTTATGACCTCCCTTCCCTATCTTTTATCCACATGTATTTGACATACTCATAAGCGGCGGACCGGATCAATGACAAAAAAATATCTACACCAGCATGGGAAAATTGAACTTGACATTTGGAAGATTAAGAAAGAATCTGTTATATTTACTTTGTGATTCAAAGTACTTTTAATTTAAACACCAAAAAGAGTCTTAAAAAAAATTTATCCATACACTTTGTATATCAAAGTACTTTTAAATAAAGAAACAATGAATGAACAATCAATACTTAGTCAGGCAAACGACTGGATCAGGAATTCAGTTATGCTAAAATTTCTCATCATCACCATTTTGATGCTCCTGTTGCTAATCCCACTTTTCATGGTTACCGATATCATTGAAGAGCGGGAAGAGCTGAACGAGGCCGCCATTGCCGAGGTAAGTGCCAAATGGGCGGGGCCCCAGGTCATCAACGGACCGATTCTTGTGTTGCCGGTCGATTATTCCATTCTCGATGAGGATCAGGTTAAGACGGTAACCCGTTACATGCATATTCTCCCTGACCAACTGGATATCAACGGGCAGATTTCTCCTGAACAACTAAAAAGAGGTATCTATGAAGTCGTGGTCTATAAGTCCGACCTGGCTATTAGCGGGTCGTTCAAGCTTGACGTACCTATTGATTCAACCGAATTAAAGCAGATCCGATACAAAGATGCCTTTTTAACCATGGGCATATCCGATCTCCGGGGCATTGAGGACAATATGAACTTCCGATGGGACGATAAAGACCTGGAAGTGAAGCCCGGAAGTCTAATACCCCAGACAATCCCCACCGGTGTAACCGTTGACCTTCCGGATCTGGCTGAAGCGAAGGATTCTCCCATTCCGTTCACCCTTAAACTCAAATTGCAGGGAAGCCAGAACATGCGCTTTATACCGTTGGGCAGCACAACGAATGTTTCCATACATTCCGACTGGCCGGCACCAAGCTTCACAGGCAACTTTATTCCCGATAATCGTGAAGTTGGGGAAGAAGGCTTTACTGCCAAATGGAAAATTCTTCAATTAAACCGGAATTTTCCCCAAACATGGACCGGGCCATTGCAATTCTCCCAACTGGAAAGTGCCGTCTTTGGCCTGGATTTGCTCCTGCCTCTGGATGACTATCAAAAGGCCATGCGTTCGGCCAAATACGGCGCCATGACGATAGCCCTGACATTTCTCGTTTTTTTCCTGGTAGAAATACTCAATAAGCGCAAGATCCATCCTTTCCAGTATGCCCTCGTTGGGCTGGCTTTGTGCCTGTTTTACATATTGCTTGTATCCCTTTCTGAGCATATGATCTTTAATTATGCCTATGCGGTGGCTACTTTGTCGATTGTATCCATGATTACACTGTATTCGCTGAGTGTATTTCATGTGAAAAAACTCACCATGATCCTTGCCGTGACGTTGATTGCCATTTATGGCTTTCTGTTTGTCACGTTGCAACTGGCGGATTATGCGCTCTTAATGGGATCCGTAGGACTTACAATTATCCTGGCCATGACCATGTACTTCACCAGAAACATCAACTGGTATAAACTGTCCATTTCTCAAGGGTAATTCCAATCCCCCCGGAATTATCCGGGGGGATTATTCCAACGTTGGCAATCTCTCATGTGTCTTTCACTTAAAGAGAAAATCCATGAAATTATCCTTTCGACTAACCCTTTTACTATCCATTATTGTTTTTATAACAAGCTGCGAAGAGGAACCCCCGGTGATTTGTTCGCAAGAGCAGGAGGAAGCTGTGATTATTGCCCTGAGCAGTACCCTGGACAACTGCACCTGTGAGATATCCGTTATCCGGGCGACTTTTCTCGGCAATACAGTGTACGCACTTCTCGGCACCGCACCTAACTGTTCCTTTGCCTTTGATCCGACGCTTTACAATTGCGACGGACAAATTATTCCCGCTTCATTGCGGCTAAGTCAGGATACGTATAACAAGCTGGTCAAATTCGACGAAGTGCTGTATCGCTGCAACGATTGAAATCCCCTTACCGAAAACTTTTTCCAGATTATTTTGGTAGCAGCACCCTGTCAAGGATCAATATTTTAAACAAACAGGGTGATTTTTTAAAAATTTTATAAAAAAAACAACATTCATTTTGATCCTAAAGTAAATCCGAATATGATTGTACTGTCAATTGCTTGAAAAAGGTGATTGATTTATAAAGAAGCGTGGAGAGATCAGGCTCATTGAAGCGCTAGCAACCTCCCTCCTTTGGGAACGGTGCTACATCCTGGTCTGTAAGGGTTACAGACAAATATAAATTAATAATCCTATGATGTATTTACCACGACAGTCAAGCATTCTCCGACAAATCTTCCTTACTCCTTGTCCATGTTATTGCTGTTGCTGCTAAAAGAATATTTTTAGTCAGCAAGAAGCGGCCTCATCGCCGAAATAAAAATTTACAGCAAAATTAATTCTAATCACATGGCAATTTATATCACTTCAGAATGCATTAATTGTGCGGCTTGCGAGCCTGAATGCCCAAATACCGCCATTTATGAAGGTGGGGTTGAGTGGCAGTGGAGCGACGGCACAGATCTGGAAACCATAGAATGGGAAGACGAGGAAAGTGAATATGACCTATTGGCGAAAAAAGAGTGGATGCATCTTTAATTTTTTAATTCATGTCAAGAAATAAACGATCAAAACATTTTGAAACCCAGGCTGTACGGACACAGTCTTCCAATGAATTGCACCGTGAACATTCGGCGCCAATTTTCATGACCTCGAGTTTTACATTTGAAGATGCCGAACATGCCAGGGCCGCGTTTGCCAATGAGGTGGACGGTAATATCTATTCGAGATTCTCAAATCCGAACAGCAACGAACT
>CAYGOW010000200.1:0-6719 GCA_964351425.1 uncultured Roseivirgaceae bacterium | reverse complement strand
CAACGTATCTTTCCTGAATTCAAAATAGGTTACTGCACTGAGAGCTTGGATGGTTAATTCACTGGGCCGGCTGGTCAGGTAACTGGTGAAGTCCGAGGCAAACCATTGAGGCATGAAAAAATGATGGGTAAATTCGTTTCCATCAATGGTTCGGTACCCGCGCATGATTCCCGATTCCAGAAAAAAAAGTTTCTTGTGCACCATCCCGGGTCGGCAAAGAATTGTCTCCTTGTCCGCTTTCCTCTTAATTCCGCTGCTTAGTAATGCCTCAAATGCTTCATCCGACAGCGTTATTTGGGATTGAAATGCCTTTATCATTGGGTTGAAATTATTTGAATTGCAGCGGAATGTACAAAAAAAGACACATTACGACTGATTTGAACGGAAGATTCAGGTGATATAAATCATATGCCTATCCGATCAATTCTTCCATGGAAGCTTTCCGGGTATTTAGTATCTTGGGTGAAAGAATACACTATTATGCGAAATACAGTCTATGTAATCCTTTTCATGTTTGTCGGCATCTCGTGTGGCGATGGACAATCGGTCCAGCAAGTTGCCGGACAGGAGAATAATGCCTCCGCGTCTCTGCTGGATAAATATGCGCAAGTTACCCTGACAACGGATATCAGTCAGTTGAGTGAGAATGATAAACAACTTATACCTGTCCTCATCGAGGCGGCCAAAATCATGGACGATTTATTCTGGCGACAAGCCGTGGGGAATAAGGATTCCCTCCTGCAGTCCATTCAGGATGAATCCCTGCGTGAATTTGCCCGAATAAATTACGGACCGTGGGACCGGTTGAATAATAATGAGCCCTTTATTGAGGGGGTTGGTGAAAAGCCTGCAGGGGCTAATTTCTACCCTTCTGATATGACAAAACAAGAATTTGAGAATTCCGGGGCCGAAAATAAAACCTCGCTGTACACCCTCATTCGACGCAATCCGCAGAGCGAACTAACCGCTATCCCCTACAGCCAGGCCTACTACCAGCAACTGGTCAAAGCTTCCATTTTGCTTAAGGAAGCCAGTGACTTAGCGGAGAATGAAGAACTCAAAAACTATTTGTCCCTGCGGGCAGATGCCTTGATGTCAAATGATTATTATGCCAGCGACATGGCCTGGATGGATATGCGCACCAATACGCTGGATATCATTATTGGGCCTATTGAGAATTATGAGGACCAGCTATTCGGTTACAAGGCAGCGTTTGAATCCTATGTCCTGGTCAAGGATAAGGAGTGGAGTCAGCGTCTGGAAAAGTATGCAGCCATGCTTCCGGATCTTCAACGTGGTTTGCCGGTAGATGATGCCTATAAGGCAGAAGAACCCGGCAGTGATTCTCAGCTGAATGCTTATGACGTAATCTATTATGCCGGTGATTGCAACGCAGGATCCAAAACTATCGCGGTAAACCTTCCCAATGACGAAAAGGTCCAACTGGAGAAGGGCACACGCCGATCCCAACTCAAGAATGCCATGCGCGCCAAATTTGACAAAATCCTGGTGCCACTGGCCAAAGAACTGATTGATCCTTCGCAGCAGCAATACATCACGTTTGAAGCATTCTTCGGAAATACCATGTTCCACGAAGTAGCACACGGATTGGGTATAAAGAATACAATCACTGACATGGGTACCGTTCGTGAAAGCCTGAAGGAACAAGCCTCTGCCCTGGAAGAAGGAAAGGCGGATGTACTTGGTTTATATATGGTACAAGAGTTGTATGACCAGGGGGAGATCGAGGAGGATATAAAAGCGCACTACGTGACCTTCATCGCCAGTATTTTTCGATCCGTACGCTTCGGCGCGAGCAGCGCACATGGAAAGGCCAATATGATCCGGTTTAATTACTTCCGGAACATGGGGGCATTCACGAAAAATCAGACAACCGGGTATTACCAGGTTAATTTTGATAAAATGGAAGAAGCGATGAATGCGCTGTCCAGGGATATTCTGACACTACAGGGTGACGGGAATTACGAAGGGGCAAAGAAATTGGTCGATGAAATGGCGGTCATCGACGCGGAATTACAGGCTGATCTTGACAAGCTGACTTCCCTGGGTATTCCGGTCGATATCGTTTTTAACCAGGGGGTGGAAGTATTGGGACTATAAAAGAAACAGGGTGCAGAAGCATGTCATGAGACATATTCCTGCACCCTGCCTTTTCAAGGTTGAGCCCCGGTAAACCGGGACTTCATTGTTGGTCAAGTTGATAATTTTCAACCTTTCATTTAGTTGTCTATTTCATCTGCTTTTTCGCTGATTTCATTTCCCAGCGATTCAAGCTCCTGGTCAATGTCAGACAGCGTATTATTTACACCCTCCTTAAATTTATCCCAGCCGTCTTTTGACTGGTCATCAATTTTTGACATTTTATCTTTCAGGTCGCTCTTGGTGTCCTGGAGATCTTCTTTCATAGTATTCCACTTCTCCTTCATTTCATCATCTGCCTCATCAGCATTCTCCTCCATTTTGGCTTCCAGTGACTCAAGCCGATCATCAAGCTTATCCATGGTTGCCTGGAATTCATTTTTCAGTTCCTGTTTTTCCTGCATCCACTCTGCCTGAGCTTCGTCTGTTTTATCTTTCATATCAGACCGGTCAGCCGGTGTGCACATCATCAGTGTGCCGGCGATAAGCGTTAGTGTTAGTAATCGTATCATGTTGTTAGTTGATTTCATTTTCTATTGATTTGCTTACACAATTGAAAAATTCATGCCAACAGCCTTCTACGGCTACAATCACCATATCCCAATTCGCGGGTGTATAAATTATTGCCCAAAAATGTCCTGTCTTTTACGCAACAGGAGGTCCATTTTTCTCTTGAAAGGGTAACACTATCCTGGTAATCAGGAGAATGTGGCTTACAACACCTGTTTGAGAATGTTGATCCCCTGCTTAATGGCTTCCCGTCCGCTCGATTCGATTCCATACCATCCGGTGTAGCCGGCATCCTGACTGATACGGATCATCTCTTTGGTCTGCGCTTCGGTGGGTTGATTCCTGTAGGATTGGCCCAGTGCATACGGGATTGTCTTTTTCAGGTATTCCACATTGTCATACTCCACACCGGGATGACGCCAGTCGGGATAGGTTCCGAATTGATCACTGTTCACTGACTTCATCAGCCGGACCATCCAGTCCGCATCATCGCTGACGCCCCCATGGTTTTCAATGCATACCTTTACGCCGGACGAACGGGCATAATCCAGCAGCATCGAATAGGATTCGGTGGCCCATTTCATGGCTTCATCCGGATCGACTCCTTCAGGGCCGCGGCAATTCGTTCGGATCGCATGGCACCCCAGGTAATGGGCGATATCAATCCATTTCTGATGATTGATTACAAACTGCTTTCGTCCCTCGGCGATGGGTTCGGCGCCGTCTCCTTCGGCATCCACCATGATCAGGACCATGTCGACGCCATGATCATCGGCATTCTTCTTAAGCTGGTTGAGGTAGCGATTGGTAGGCACCTCGAACAAGGTATTGACGAATTCAATGCCATTAAGGTTAAAGTCTTCACGAGCCACTTTAGGGAAGTCAAGTGTTTTCCACTTTCCTTCTCGTATTTCATCCACCAGCGCCCATTGGGCCAGGGAAATGTCGTCTTTTAGCAAGGGTGTATTCATAGCTTTTGCGGATAAAGGCCCAATCGCAGGAAGAAGCATAGCGGCTCCGCCTGCAACCAGCGTGTTTTCAATAAATTTTCTACGTGTACTCATAGCAAGTCGGTTAACTGATTTCCCAACCCTTTCTGTATTCCCGGGTCAGGTATTTATTGGCAGATTCGTCGTTGGTGATCCGGATATTCTCCGCATCATAATCCACGCGCTTCTTGTGACGAAGAGCCACTGCAGCCAGGTTAATGGATTCGTGGACAGTCCTGGCTCGGATGAAGCTACCCGGGGACTGTTTACCATCCCGCACATTGTTTAACCAATCCTCGCCATAGCGGTCTTCAGGCGCTTCTACGGATTGTGCGCCACCGTAGGCAGCCATTTTTGCCTTCGGAATGATTTCGGGCGATTCTCCCCGGAAGCCGGCGAGAATTTTTCCCTTGTCCCCGACAAACATCATCCCTTCATTCGGAATTTCACGATCATCGGCTTCCAGCTCCTCCGGTGCGAATGGCTTCATGCCCCCGTCATACCAGATCAGATCAAAGGCAGGGAGCGATCGCTGCTCGGGGAATTTCAGCTTAACCATGCAACTGTGTGGAAAGGCAACATCATTATCGACCCACTGGTACACATTATTCTCCGCCTCACGGGTGGTGGTGCCAAATGCCTTGGCACTCACTGGCGGACGATCGATGCCAAAAGCCTCGAATAACGGGAACAAGCTGTAATGCCCCATGTCCGCAATACTGCCTCCCCCAAAGTCATACCAACCGCGGAATACATTATTCGTGTAATTCTGATGGTAGGGCATGTCCGGGACCGGTCCGAGCCAAAGATCCCAGTTTAACCCCTGCGGCACAGGGGGTCTCTCGGTCGGACGCTTGGTCCATTGCTGCCATACCGGACGGTACGACCAATTATGTATTTCCTTCAATTCGCCAATGACACCGTCATTGATCCACTGGAGAATGAGGCCATACTCCGGCCGGTCACTCCAGGCCAGCAAGTGCGTCACGAGGCCTGTCTCTTCGGCCTTCCTGATGGTGGCCAGTCCTTCCTTGATCCGGTTGGAAATGGGTTTATGGGTGACCACGTTTATCCCCTGGTCCATGGCTGCCAGGGCGATCGGACTGTGCAGGTGGTCAGGTGTCATAATCTTGACTACATCGATATCCTTTTCTGTGGTGAGCAGATCCCTGAAGTCCTCATAGGACGCACATCCTTTGTATTTGCCCGAGGGTTTGTTTTTTGCATAGTATTTCTCCACATATTCCTGCATCACATCCCGTCCGCCCGGAATCCCTTTCACACCTTCCCACCAGGAATCGTCGCCCAGGACCCTTCGGATGTTATCGCGGATGCCGTAGGGTGACCAGTCAATATAATTGGTAGAATATTTATTGGGATCGCAAACAGCGACCAGGCGGACCGCTTCATTGGTGAGCAGGTCGCCCATTTCGCGGAATCCTTGCGTGCCACATCCGATATTGGCGACAGTGATCTGGTCAGAAGGAGGTACGTGACCTGTTCCGGCAATAACAGAACTTGGTACAATGGTAAAGGTGGCGGCAGTGGCTGCAGCGGTGCCTATAAACTTGCGGCGGTTGATCTTATCGGCTTTCACAGAGGTAATGATTGGTTTGATAAATAATATAATCAAATCCCTCCATGTTCCCATATTAAAATCCATTTACCGGAGAATGGCTGTGACCAGTGGTTTCCGGGACTAGCGCGACGCCGGATCCTGCTGGAAGACCTTTTCCAGCATTTCGTACAGCTCAGGCTCCCTTTTTTGCAACATATCCGGCTGGGTAAAGAAATATTCACTTGCCACGGAGAAAAACTCAGCTTCATTGGTGGCGCCATAAGGATTGATATTGGATTTGTCCTGCCTGATTTCGTCCATTTCCTTACGGATCAGTTTCATCCACGGAATCGCATATTGACGTTGCAGAAGGACTTCAGGCAAACCATCCGTGGCCCCGTCCAGCTTGTCGATAAGATGAACGAACTCGTGGATACCTACATTGCTCTTGGTATGTTCATTTTCAAAACCCTGCCTGAGGGATTGCCTGGAAAGGATCATCGTCCGGTGCATGGGGCCCCAGCCTACCATGCCCGCCACATGCCGGTCTTCTCCTATTGTATTAAAATCTTCCGAAAAGCTGTTTGGATACAACAGCACTTCATTCAGGTTCTGGTATTCCCAGTCAGGGAAGGCAAATATGGGAATAACGGCGCTGGAGGCGACCAGAATTTTATCTTCATCGGTTATCTCGGTATCCACCCCGGTGATCTGCACATGCGAAAGAAATTGGGTGATTTTCTTTTCAAAAACTTGCTGCTGATTTACGTCGAGTTGCTGGTAGAAACGTACTTTGTCCCGAAGAATATCTCTCCAGCCAGCGGAGAATACCGTTTTGCCCGTCTTTCGTTTGAGGGCTTGTCTGCCCCAAAGAAACCAAACGGCCAGCGCCAATAAGACCAGGAGATAAATAAATTCCATTTTTTGTCATTCTCAGCGGGGCTTGTTCCTCCGCGTCCGTCGACAAATGTACAAATCAACGAAGGCATCCCGGGGCTATGAAAAAAATATTCTCAGATATCAAAAAAAATTGTGTTGAAAAAAATGGAGAAACAGGGGTTAAACGCGGGGTGATATTTCCGAATTTTCAATATTCGTTTTGTAAATAGAAAAATCACCAGAAAACTACCCTATCTCTCTTTAAACAAGGATTTTGCTGAGCTGGCGGCTGTTTTTATTTCTCGATTCCGCCTGTTAAATTGATCAGATCAATCACTTAAAACCACTTCCTATGCAACCCGTTTCCCGTCGTACCTGGCTCAAGTCAGGCTTGCTTTCTGTCGGAGGTTTGTCCGTTCTGCCCCACCTGGCTGCCGGAGAATCCATACATCATCCGGTGAAGCTCGATCGCGCCGGAAGGATCATTCACAGCCCGTTTTTTAAGGAGTACTTACCCCATGCTGTGTATGAGCGCCCCGAACTCAAGGCAAAACTGAATGCCAATGAAAATCCGTATGGCCCGGCTCCGCAGGCGCTCGATGCCCTGAAGGAATCGGCTTCTT
>CAYGOW010000199.1:0-6730 GCA_964351425.1 uncultured Roseivirgaceae bacterium | reverse complement strand
GGAAGTCTTGCGTGTATCGAGTACCAGGGATATCTTTGTCATAAGTGAATTTACTGAAAAGTGAGCAGAAAATCCTGCCCACTTTCTGCTCACTTTTTTCGATTGCATTGGCCTGCAATGGCTTCAAAAACATCACTCAATCGCCCTAAAAGGCATTTCTTTAATCTCCAGGATCATATAAAGGTTTTCTAATATGTTGATTTTAAAACTTACAAGCAGGGGGTCGCTGGTTCGAATCCAGCAGGGCCCACAACAAAACAAAAAAGCCACCGGAAACGGTGGCTTTTTTGTTTGCTTGAAATTGTGAGCTTACTCAACAATTTTGAGCGACAAAAAAGGAGAAATGCTTGTCGTTTGTTGTGGGGGCACCCCACTAAGGATCGCCGACCTGCGTATAGCAGTGAGGCAATCCACAACTACTCCAACCGGCTGAGGATTTTGTATTTACAGGAGTGGGTTTGGTCTGGATCGCGATCTGCCTTAGGCGGAGAGCAATCCCAATCAGGCCAGGTTGACCACTACAATCCGGAGTAAATTGACCATCTGAAAGGCGGATCACAACATTCTTAGACCCATTCCCTGGTAAAATCTAATTGGAATTTTGCAGGGATTGAATTTCGCGTTTTGCCGCTGCCATATCAATCTGGAACTGCGAATCGGCATGCAGACGGGCAAAGGTGGCAGACCCCATGGTCCTTCCCGCTTCTACATCGCTGTGCCAATGTACATTGCAGATATTCCGGCTTACTCCGAATGCTTTTCCACGCTCGAGAATCGCATCGGTGTGCTCCGGGAACAATTCCACCAGAATAAGTGCCCAATTCCACCCAATGGCCGTATGCCCGGAAGGGTATGATCCGTCGTTCCGAAGCTTCTCCACGTCTTCAGGCGAAAATACCGGCGTTTGATTCACCGCAAACGGGCGTGCTCGCTGGTAATAATTCTTTGCCGCATAGGTGGAAAGCCCTGCATCCGCGAGGCTCCTCCGAAGGATCATATACGTATGTGGTGCGGATTCTTCTGTAATCGGAAAGGGGAGGACATCATTAAAGGCCAGGAGCGCATTTGGGAAAGACAGGTCTGTGTCGCGGACAGCCTGTTCCCGACGTTCTTCACTGGTATGATTGACGTAGAAATCTGCCTTTTCCTGGTCGAGTTCCCACCCGGCCGACCCTTCTACCGGCGGTGGAGCCAGTAATTCCAGGCTGTTTGGAAGTGCTCCCTGCTCCAGGTAGCCCTGCAGTATTCCCGGGTATACTTCTTTTATGTCCAGGGCGGAAGAGGGTTGTCCGGATTTAATTGCATTCGAACTGCTGCCACAGGAGGTTAACATCAAGGCGATTAACGCCCATGTCAGAAAGCCTTGAATCTGTTTTACATAATCGCTTGGTAAAGGCATTTTTTGGTTTTTAATGGGGTACTGAAGCAGATTCAAGTTACGATTGTTGCCTGTATCTTTGCAAGCAACACAGCAAATAACTTCTTGAAAAGGAAGAGTTTTTACCTGTAAACGTCAGGCTAATACAGTTGCCTGGGCAGCAGGTTATGCTGGACGATGCTTACCAAGCTTAAAGGACTTTCCTCTCCACAAAAACCGGGAAATTTCAACCTTGATCGGGTCATGGGGGCAATTACTGCGGGCTCAATTGGGAATAAATAATTATCTATATATGATAACCTACAAAAGCGCTGAATAAATCAGCGCTTTTTTTTAACCTGAGTAATGGTCCGTGTACTAGTTTGATTAACGTAGGGGTTAATAAGCTTCATAACAAGACAATTCACCCGCTAACTATGTATCTACGTAATGTGTATTCTGGCTGAATAACCCATTGAGGTTAACCAACTCATTTCGAAATTACCTGACCACTTGAGAGGCAAATGAAAACATCTTTGACGTTCAGATACTCAATTAATTTAATCAGAAATCAGAAAGATTCATTATGACTAGTCCATATCTGAAAGTTGAGATCTGTAGATAAGTATTTCCCTGTAATGAAAATGATTCGGGCAATTATTAAGAAATTTAGAATCTTAATAGTTATACAAAGCAACAAGTTTAAGCTGTTAAAGCATCAATTAAGCCGAAGGAAGCCCATTTTGGTCTATGCTCTGTCCGCCAAAGCTTTAGCGAAGAAAGTAGCGAGGCAATCCAGTGTGACAGGTAGCTGAGGATTTCCATTTTTCCTCAAAAAGCAACATCTTGTCCTTTGTAACCCGCACTGAATCAGAAACCTATGATAAAACATACTTTACCAGGGCTCATTCTACTCTGTTTTTTCGGATGCACAAATCCAACAGAAGAGTCTTCGCTCCAGGAAGATGAGTTCTCAATCACGCTTACTTCTCCAGCATCATTGGGCTTTGACTCGCTGGAATTAAAGAAAATGACGGCAAAAATTGAAAACCAGGAGTTTCCTAACCTGCATAGTGTCCTGATTGTCAAAGATGGGCATCTTTTCTATGAAGAATACTTCACTGGACAGGACTATAACTACGGAGAGGATTTAGGCATTGTGCAACATTCCGATACTACGCTCCATGATGTCCGAAGTATTTCTAAAAGTGTTATTTCAGCATGCGTTGGGATCGCAATAAAGAATGGATATCTGGAAAATGTGGATCAAAAGATCTCCGCCTTTTTCCCGGAATATGATTCGATATTTACAGGTAAAAAGGCCGAATGGACCCTTTTTGACTTTCTCACAATGACCACGGGCCTGGACTGGAAGGAAGATATTCCCTATTCTGATCCGGAGAATGATGAACTTCAGATGTATTACGCAGAGAATCCGGTAGAATATGTCCTTTCCAAATCGGTTGTGGATTTCATCGGAACTGCGTTTAATTACTGTGGGGGCGCCAACCAGGTACTGGCAAAAATTATTGAAAAATCTTCGGGTACACCTATCCTGGAATTTGTCCGGATTCACTTATTCGAACCTCTTGGGATTGACCATTTTGAGTGGAATGAATATCCTGGTTCAGGGGAAATCGGGGCGGCAAGTGGTCTGCGAATCACGTCCCGTGATTTGCTTAAAATAGGCATGCTCTACAGGAACAAAGGCCAATGGAACGGTGAACACTTACTTCCTGAGCAATGGGTGGAGGATTCATTTGCCCGGCAGGTATCCTTTCCAAGCCCGGTGTACGATGGGGATGATTATTATGGCTATCAATTCTGGATATGGGATGATGCTGTGGGTGATGTGAGTTTTGAAATTGTTTCGGCTACAGGGAATGGGGACCAGCATATTTACTGGGATACAAAGAATGACATCATGATAATAACCACTGCGGGTAATTATAACCAGTGGGATATCAGGAATAATTCGGCAGCACTTTATAAAAGTGAGATCTATCCTTTAATTCCGGACCTGGTATCTCCCTGATCTGTAAAATTCTCCCACCTCCTGTAACAATTTCATGGCCTTTGCATCCAAGCAAATAAAAAGACCATGAAAAAACTTATTTCACTACTGTCGCTGCTGATATACTTTTCAGTGGCCTATTCTCAAACAACTTCTTCCTTTAAAGCAGAAATCAGAGGAAGTGGAAATGCCGTTTTGATGTTGCCCGGCTTTACTTGTCCGGGCGAGGTCTGGGATGAGACCCTGTCCAATATTACCTTGGATCACGAATATCACCTGATTACCTATGCCGGGTTCGGTGATGTGCCGCCAATCGACATGCCCTGGTACAGTACCATCAAGGACGAACTGCTGGAATACATCGATCAGCACGGCCTGGACAGGATCACACTTATCGGGCACAGCATGGGCGGGAACCTCGCCGTGGATCTGGCGGCAAGTATTCCCGACAAGATTTCTAAGATCATCCTGGTGGATGCCATTCCCTGTATGCGCGAACTGATGATGCCTGGGGTCACTGCCGATCAGGTCCAATATGATAGTCCGTATAATCATCAAATGCTGGGAATGAATGAGGAGGCATTCGAACAAATGGCAGGGATGATGGCGGATAATATGACCAACAGTCCCGATAAAAAGGAATTGTTGAAAACCTGGGTGCTCAATACTGACCGTGAAACCTATGTATACGGGTATACCGATCTTCTCAAGCTCGACTTGCGGGAATCATTGAAAGACATTACCTCCCCGGTGTTGATTTTGGGGGCGCCGTTTCCTGATGAAGAGGTTGTGATGCGTAATTTTTCCAATCAATACGATAACTTGTCGGATAAAACCATCTTAATCGCACCGGATAGCAAACACTTTGTGATGTTCGATGCACCGGAATGGTTTTACGAAAAGGTCAATGCATTTTTAGCCGGCAATGAGCTCTGAAAAAAGAACGGTTTTTGAATCCCTCTACCGGGAATATTTCCCGATGGTATTCCAGCTCTGCCTGGGGTTTGTCAAGGGTGACAGGCCCCTGGCAGATGACCTGTCCCAGGAAGTTTTTATCAATAGCTGGAATGCCCTTGAGAAGTTCCAGGGGAGGTCATCCCACAAAACCTGGATATACCGAATTACCGTCAATACCTGTCTTCAATTTCTGAGAAAGGATCAGAAACGAATGATTCAACCGATTCCGGAAACAGGTCTCGATATTTCGTCGCAAAATCAAAGCGAGACAGCGGATGAACAAACTGACATGTTATACAAGGCGATTGGCAAACTGGAGGAGTTGGACAGGCTCATCATTATGATGGTGCTGGATGGCCTCCCATACGAGGAGATTGCCCAGGTGACAGGCATTACTGAGGCTACCCTCAGAGTGAAAATCCATAGAATTAAAGCAAGACTTAAGAAACTTATGAACCATGAGTAATACATTTGAAGAATTTCAATCGGGCTGGAATAAGTCCAGGGAGGCGGTTCGTCCGAATACAAATAAACTGGACCAACTGATCAACTCCGCGAAATCCAGGCAAAGAAGTAACCTGGTTTTCCACTACGGCAATATTGTCGTCCTTTTAGTAACAGTGGTCGTACTTGTCATCGTCTGGCAGGTATGGATGCCATTCCAGGAGCAGCTGAGCATAATCGGAATCGGCATCATGATAGGAGGCCTGGTCCTTCGGATCATTCTCGAAGCCATAAGTGCAGTCAAATCAAGGAAGATTAACCTTTTCAGTAGTACCAAAGAATCCAATCAGGACGTGATCCGGTTTTATCAGTTCCGGAAAACAATGCACGGACCGGTGACTATCTTTATTATTATCGCTTACCTGGTGGGCTATGTGATCATACTACCGGAATTGAGCCGGTACCTTTCGACGGTGTTGCTGGCCGTTTTTACCGGGGCCTTTTTGCTCAGCGGACTCTTCATTATTTATAAAGTCAGGCAGAGTATCCGCAAGGAAATGGATAACCTCCGGTTTTTCCTGACCCTTGACAAGGAACTGAACGAGTAGATCCCTGCACGAATCGGCAGACCACTACAACTGAGAGTATGCCAACGGCTTCAGGAATACCCTGGTTATATCATTCATTGCGTTGGCGTACTCTTCCAGTTTGGTGATCCGTTGCCACTCCGGATGCGGTCCGAATGCCGCCCAGGCCTCATCGTGGGCCTGGCGATCCTTGAAGGCCAGCAGGTAGGTCAGGCAGGGCATCTGATCCCCCGCGATGTTGGATCCGAAAAATACGACAGGAAGCCCAACGTCTTCAAAAATACCAAACTCACTGTCGTTGAACATCTTGACTTTCCTCCTGAGGGCATCCTCGTGGCGACTCTCATAAATTCTTAATTCAAATAGGGTAGCTCCTTCCCGCTTGACCAGGTTGGGAAATCCGGGTTCTGACAGAATGAGCTTGGAGGAAATCCGCTTGAAAGGGATCTGCTCTTCCGTGGCATTGATATAGGCTGCGGCATCCTCCAGGTACTTCGAATCCTTTTCCAGGGCTACCTTGGTTTCCTGAATGTCGGCGAGATTGTCATAGGCAATCAGCAGGTATATTTTCTTGGGGAGGCTTTCTCCAGTTTCTTCAAAAACACCCACATTTTCTATTCCCTGCCGGTTTAGCGCCGGGATCAATGCATCCTTAAAGTAGTTGTGGAGAATATCGGACGGACGGAAAAACTCCAGTTCGTACGTTCGAAGTTCGTATACCTCCTCCTGCGCAAAGGTGCTGAAAGCGCAGGTGAGGAAACTGGCAATGAGAAAAATTCGTGCTATCATGATTCGAAGAATAAGGTGTGCGTACATTTTGATAATTTCAAGTTAGTAAATAAAGTCAATTATTCTCGGGGAATTAATGAAGGGTACCTGGATTTTATGATGCCTTACAGGCTGATAGGTAATGATATACGAAAGAATTTTAACCTCGTCCGCGAATAATATTTCGTATTATTGAATTACGTTAACCGGATAAACAGGAACAAAAATGTACGAATACAAATTTGAAAGGATCAAAGCCGGATTTTTCGGACTCCAGAAAGCAGAGCGAGAATATCAGGAAGTTATTCATAAGCATGCCAGGGAAGGGTGGCGGCTGGTACAGGTATTTGCCCCGGCGGATCGGGGGTTAGCTTCGGGTGCTAAATTTTATGAAATGATATTTGAGCGGAAGAAAGGTTAATTGAAAACGAGCAAGAAGACTATTAGATTTTCTTGCTGTATACCGGAGGATTGATTATTTCTTTTTAAATTATTACCATGAAAGTGAAGCATATTTTAGTGATTTTCATTCTGGGTATCATGGTTTCAAGCCTGGGGGCCATGTTTAAAATCCTGCATTGGCCCGGAGCCAATGTCACATTT
>CAYGOW010000198.1:0-6789 GCA_964351425.1 uncultured Roseivirgaceae bacterium | reverse complement strand
ATAAAAAAGTATAAATATAAACCAGCATCAGCAGGATATCGGTGGTCGAATTAAGTAGTCCGATCAGGAACCCCTGTGCGGAATTTTTCACCTGGCTCAGGCTGGATTCTCTTACAGATGTTTTAAATTGTTCTTCCGTGATCCCCGTATTGCTTGTAATGAAGGTTGTTATTTGTTCCACCTTTGTATCCGCTTTTTCCTTCAATTGCGTATAGTCTTCACTGAATTGTTTGCCTTGATAAGCGACCAGTCCGACTACGGTTCCCATCAGCAAGACGATGACCAGCGTACTGAGAAGAGTACTCAGCCATCGGGGGAACTTCCAGCTTTCCATCGTTCGGGCTACCGGGAGCATCAGGAATGCCAGCAGTAGCGCAACGGCCAGAGGTTTAAGAAAAGCGGCTGAAAAATAGAGCCCTCCAAAAAACAGAAACAGAAATAGGAGGAACCATACAGCACGCTTTAGTTTTTCTTGTGGGATCATCTTTGATTAGTTGAAATGGAAAGTAGGGTACCAGGTATAGTTGAACTTGCAGATAGAGTAGTTGATGCAACCCCTGTGATTCGGGTGAAATTGTCTTTTCTGCCTGTAAGTATGAAATGCCTTGCGGGCAGGCGGATTGCTCGTGAAATTGGTGGGGTAATCATTGTTTGGTTAAAGTTTGTAAGTCGATAAGGTACGAAAACCATGCCCCTTCTGAAAGGCCTTTAGGGGAGGGATAGGCAAGGTTGGTAAGTGGAATAATTTCTACAGGTATAGGTTCATTCTACAGTTGTTCTCGTTATGTAGTATAGGCGGAGTGTGGAATAGAAAATCTCTTTCGTTTTGACTCTTCTGCCATTAGATTTGAATCGTCATCCCCGTCCGTCATTGTTCGGTTGAGAAGTACAACTTCCAAATCGGGATCTCCACAACTTTGTTGCTTCGCAGATTCCCGATCGGAGGTATGGCGCTTTCAATAAACTTTACGTTCGGGAATGACGGTACGAGGACATTTCAAGGATATGACCCTACATCGTCATCCCCGTCTATCAATGTAAAATCGGGTGACATTACTTCCAAACGGGGATCTCATTCAATGTGACGATTCTTATTTAGACGCTTCTGTCTTGGAGGGCTTTTTGGAATGGCCGTCTGTTGAAGTATGTTTCTATGTGCACAATAAAGGTGGATATATCTACATAATGAGTAATCGAAAAAGGACGATACTTTATATTGGTGTAACTAGTGACCTAGCCGCACGAAGTCATGAACACAAGTTTGGGGACGGTTCGTATTTTACCAAAAAATATA
Organism: uncultured Roseivirgaceae bacterium; assembly: GCA_964351425.1. Taxonomy (GTDB): domain Bacteria; phylum Bacteroidota; class Bacteroidia; order Cytophagales; family Cyclobacteriaceae; genus JAUILA01. Next base: position 5,495 of record CAYGOW010000198.1, on the reverse strand, counting down.
ATTGTACTGACTTAATGTACTTCGAATGTTTCGACTGTATTGAAGAAGCAATTGCCCGTGAGAAACAACTTAAAAAGTGGAGAGTAGCTTGGAAATGGGACTTGGTTCGAAAGAATAATCCAGATTTGAGGGATCTGTATAAGGAGGTGGATGGTTACTCGTGATATCCTGCTCCGTTTAGCTCAGGTTTAAAATAAGTCATCCCGACAAAATTGAGAACCGTTTCATCCCCACCTGTCATTCCCAATCGTTAATCAAAAGTTGAGTGGGACTACTTCCAAACTGGGATTCGCTCCTACCTCGTCATCCCCGTACGTCATGGTTCGGTTGGATAGTACTACTTCCGAACGGGGATCTCCCTGAATGTGTCGCTTCGCAGATCCCCGATTGGAGGTAGGTTGGATTCGTTTAAGTATACGTTCGGGGATGACGGTGGAGTTGCCTCCACGCTGCTTCCCGCTACTCCACGCTGCGGCACCCTACTGACCACAAAAAACTTCCCGTCAAATCACAACCGTATTTTTCAAAGAGTGGCCTATCTTTACAGCAAATAAAACCATCAAACCATGAGAAATTTTTTATTAGCAGGAGTAATGATTTTCGCATTTGCCTGTCAGCCAACCACTGAAAAAGAAGCGGCTGCAGCGGAAGAAGCAGTTTTCGGAACGTATGGAGAAGAAATCAGTACGGACGGAGCGCATGATATCGCCTGGCTGACCGAGAATGTCGCCTCCGGTGATTCCATCCCTGTGACCCTGGCAGGTGAGATCCCGTCGACCTGTGCCATGAAAGGCTGCTGGATGAAACTGAAAGGTCCGGAAAGTGATGTGCGTGTGGTATTCAAGGACTATGGATTTTTTGTGCCTAAAGAAGGCGTAGAAGGAAAAGAAGCCGTACTGCAAGGGTATGCGGTACGCAAGATCACCGATGTGGAAACACTGAAACATATGGCCAAAGATGGTGGCAAGTCTGAAGAGGAAATTGCCATGATCACTGAACCCAAGGAAGAACTGATCGTTACCGCGACAGGGGTGGTGATACGATAAACCCACAGTCGTCCGCCGTGGCGCCCTGTCCGCCTCAGGCGGATCCAGGCTGCGGCATGCCAGGAACAATGGTGGCGGAGCATGGATGCTCCGTTTTTTTTCGTCATCCCCGAATGAACACTTAATTGAAACCAAAATACCCCCAATCAGGGATCAGCGAAGCGACATAGTAAGTGAGATCCCCGTTTGGAGGTAATACTTTCCAACGTTACGTTGACATACGGGGATGACTGTGAGAGGACGGTTCCTCGACCTGTCCGCTGGAGAAACCTGTCCGCTCGAAACAGTTCCTGGCTGCGGTACTCAATAAATAAATTTCTGCCATAATGGTTACTATCAAGGGCTAGCCCGAATACAAAGGTGTTTAAACATATAAATTAAAAAATATGCTATCCTACCTTGTCTATGTAAGTCAGCGAAATCAGAATTGCGACCAGGCTGAAATTGATAATATCCTAAGTGCTTGTAAACGAAATAATACCCACAGCGATGCGACCGGGGTGTTGCTTTATTCTAAAAATAAGTTTGTCCAGTACCTCGAAGGTGATTACAAGAAGATCACCGGGCTGTACGATAAAATTAAAACAGACAACCGCCATAAGAATGTGACGCTCGTACAGATTGGCTATATCAAGGACCGTGTATTCCCCAGCTGGCAGATGGGTGCCAAGGAATTCAATGAAGAAAAGATTGACTTTATCACGGAACTGGATCGTAGTGAATCACAGTTGTTCGAAAATATTGTAGCCGGTAAAGACCTGGCTGATGAAAATATTCCGACGGTGATTAGTAAGTTTTTTTAGAAGTTAGGTCACTTACTTTTCCGCTGTCACTGCCCATCAAAGCTTTCTTTGACCACCGAAGCCATGGCGTAGGTGGTTGCGTAGATGGGAGCGTTTAAGTTATCGCGTGCTAGGAACAATGATGGCGGAGCATGGATGCTCCGTTTATTTATTCGTCATTCCCGAATGTACATTTAATTGAAGCCAAAATACCTCCAATCGGGGATCTGCGAAGCGGCATAGTAAGTGAGATCCCCGTTTGGAAGTGGTACTTTCCAACGTTACGTTGACGGACGGGGATGACGGTTGGGGTCTGTATCGTCGCCCTATCCACCCATACATGTCCGTCGCTGCGACAGGTAATCCCTCAGTCGTCCGTCGTGGCGTCCTGTCCGCCTCAGGCGGATCCACGCTGCAACCGCAATACTAAATAGCGGAGCGTGTATTCCCCCGGTCGCTCAAACAGAACTGCCTGGCCTTTCCCCCTTACTGATAATACTTATCTTTCTCACCGGCTCCGCCGCGCAGCATGCTGCCGGACCAACTGCCGAGTCCGGCGGTGATACCACCCAGCACGCCTGTAACCAAAACAAGAATAGGCGGATCCAGCGAGAACAACTGGCTTATCCGCGCTGTGAGAATGCTGCTGGTCTGCACGTCGATATAAAACGCCATCAATCCCCAGAGAATAAATACCGCAATAAACCCGATCAGGAAGCTCGATATGTGGGTACTTCGGACGGTAATGCTTCCGATAAATCCGGCTACCGCCACGCCCCAGAACGGAACGACGTAGCTGGATAAGTAGGCCAGGACAAGGATCAGTATGAATTTTATAAAGTGTTGCATTATTCTCCCGAAGTTATTTTTTGAGTAAAAACTACCCGATCCTGTGTCGGCGAACGAAGCAGTTCGAGCGGAATGTATTCTCCGTCTCGCCACATGTCTAGCATGTTATCATAAAGCGGATTGCCCGGATTGGCCGATTGTCCGCCCGGATAAATGCCCCACGCCTGGGGCGGATCGCTCAATTGCACCACCATGCGCTGGGACGGCCCGTGGTTGCGTTTGACCGAATTAATGGCATCGGCCTCGCCATTCACCATCACATGGTAACGACTGAAGGGAGCCAGGCTGCCGTTCAGGTCGGCCAGGTGCCGCACAAATGTATCTTTATAATATCCCCAGTTGGCTTCGTTCTCCGTTCTTCCTGACCAGGCATCATAATCTGCAATCGCCGAATCCAGCGCCATGCTGACCAGGTCGGTCATGGTTTGTAGTCCGCCCATGCCCTGGTGGTCCACAAAGGGGTGATCCGGATGGTCCTTCATGAATAACATAGTGTAGTAGGAGGTAGGGGTATTCACCGGCACATCCCTGGCATAGAATTCATCCCACAGTAATCTGTAGAAGTTATTGAACCAGAAATCAAAATAGACGGGGGCCACTTCGTCGGTGTTGTAGTAGTAATCCCACTGTCGCAGGTCGGACAGGACTTCATTCTCCCGGGCCGTATGGGAAAGACTGTCGATCTCCTCGAGGAACAACGGCAGAAACTCCATGGCCTTCAGTCCGAGGGACTGGCTGTGCATGTCCATCATATCCTTGACCGTGATATTCGACATGGTATCCAGCTGGTTATTGATGAGCCGGTTCCGATGGTATTCGTAGGTGGCGTCATAGACCCAGTAGGGGTAGAGGCTGTCGACCGAATGCTGGTTGGCTGAACTGACGAAATTACGTTCTGGGTTATGTTGAAAGGGACTCTGATCTTTCGGGATGTACGTGCGCCATTCATTGGCCGGGTTGGCGCCTTCCATCAGAAATTTGCCCTGTTGGGGTTGCTTCAGCGGGAAATGTCCCTGGTTCCAGATGGCGATGTCGCCATGTTTTGAGGCGAAAATAATATTTTGGGGCGGCGCATCCCAGTACTGGATGGCTGCCAGGTAGTCGTCATAATTTTTGCTCTTGTTGAGCAGGATCAGCGTGCGCATGACTTCGGATGCATCGTGGCCGATCCAGCGCAGTGAATAATTCTTCAGCGGGTCTTCATCGCCAAAGGTTGCATCATACACCACGGGGCCATGAACGGTGTGGCGGATGGTATCGTAGAATGTATCGCCGCCGCGTACCTTGATTTCTTCGACGGACATGGTTGCCTCGCTGATGCTGCCGGCATAGGCGTATTGAGTCATGGCCTCATCGATGAACCGGATGCGGTACCAGTCGCGGTGGTCGCGCGGACCATTGGTGAAGGCCCAGGCATTGGATTCATTGAAGCCGATCGTGATGCCCGGCTGTCCGGCGAAGGTATAGCCCAGGACATTCATTTCCGGAGAATGCAATTGCATCAGGATCCAGAGGGAGGGGAGGTTAAGGCCAAGGTGTGTGTCATTGGCCAGGATAGGATCGCCGGAAGACGTTTTCTTGCCAGACACCGCCCAGTTGTTGCTGCCATTATCCGGATCTGGCTTAGGGAATACGGTTTGCGTGATGGAGGAGGCAAAGGAAATAGAATCCTCCGGAAGTTTCAGCTTGTCGAACTTCCAGCCATTGTCTTTTCCGGTAGGGGCGACGGGCTGAATGCCACGCGGCCGTTCGGGGAACAGGAAGTTGTATTGATCCTCACCCAGCCAGGCCAGGGTATTGGTATTCTCCAGGTCCTCATCATAGCCCGTAAGTTCGTCGATCATATACTGGAGAATGAGTGCTGTTTTGTACTCGGTCCAGGCTTCCGGTTCATAGCCCAGCAGCTTGTATTCGACCGGGAGGTCCTTGTATTCGAGCGAACTGATAAATGCATTGGCCCCTTCGGCATAGGCCGCGAGTAGACCCGCCGTTTCCGGGTCGTTCTTATATTTTGCCAGGGAAGCATCAGCGCCCAGGAGCATGCCCTTGCGGCGCTGGAGGCGGTCGAAATTAAGCGCGGCCGGTCCGACGATCTCTGACAAGCGTCCTGCGGCTGCATGTGTCTGGAATTCCATTTGCCAGAGCCGGTGCTGGGCGACGATATAGCCCTGTGCGCGGATCAGGTCGGGGGTATTGGCGGCGAAGATGTGCGGGATGCCGTATTCGTCATAGGCTACTGAAACCGAATCCGTCAGTTCGGGGATCGTGAGATCAGTCGGGTAGGGAAAATTCTCCGCCGATGCATTTTGCCAGAAGCCCTGGAACGGGTCGAGGAATTTGCCCAGCGGTGGCACGGGTGACCCCTGGATAACCCAGCGGTTGGATAAAAAGAAACACCAGGCGATGGTGAGCAAAATGACAAGTCCGGATTTTACTAGTTTCATGGACCTGAAGTTAAATGTTTTTGGGCGAAATCTATGCCGGCGGAATGGAAATTCGTTTTGCTGGGGCCGTAGCATGAATCTGCCCCCACACCGTCATCCCCGTCCCTCAACGTATCGTTGGAAAGAACCACTGCCAAACGGGGATCTCACATACTATGCCGTTTTCGCAGATTTTCGACCGGACGCTACGACGGACAGCTGTGGGTTTACCTGTCGCAGCGTGGACCCGCCTGAGGCGGACAGGCTGCTACGACGGACAACTATATCTTCAGTCAGGCGGAGCGTCCACGCGCCGCCTCACACCGTCATCCCCATCCGTCATCGTAACGATGAAAAGAACCACTGCCAAACGGATATCTCACATACTATGTCGC
>CAYGOW010000197.1:3746-6954 GCA_964351425.1 uncultured Roseivirgaceae bacterium | reverse complement strand
TAAAATGTCGCTTCACAGAGCCCCGATCGGTGGTAGGGTATTTTCTAATGACTTATACAATCGGGGATGACGTCAAAAGCAACCGTCAGGCGGACATGATGCTACTCCGCGATCATTACATCAACATTTAGCTGCTTAAAATCTTGTTTATACCTTAGAATTCGGCAGGCATGAAGGCTGCGTCCACGCTGCAACGGCAGACGTGTTACACTATCTTACGCAACCTTCAGCGTACTATATTTCGATTTGCTGAATTTTTCTTCCGCGTAGGCACGGGTGATCACCAGTTTCTCAACTCCTTCAGCTGAAGGCAGCTCGAACATGGCGTCATTAATGATCGCTTCACAAATGGAGCGTAGTCCGCGTGCACCGAGTTGATAATCCACCGCTTTTTCCACGATGTAATCCAGCGCCTGTGGTTTAAACTCCAATTTGATTCCTTCGATGTTGAACAGTTTTTCATACTGTTTGACCAGCGCGTTTTTTGGGGTGGTCAGGATTTCCCGTAATGCCTTGGAATCAAGCGGATTCAAAAAGGTAAGGACCGGAAGCCTGCCAATAAGTTCGGGGATCAAACCAAAACTCTTCAAGTCCTGGGCACTGATATACCTGAGCATGTTGTCATTCTCCACTTCCAGCGTATCAAATTTATCTGTGGCAGAAGCGAAGCCAATCGGTCGTGTATTCAGGCGTTTGGCGATATTTCGTGACATTCCATCAAAAGCTCCTCCGCAAATGAACAGGATGTTCTCGGTATTCACAGATATCATTTTCTGATCAGGATGCTTACGCCCCCCCTGAGGCGGGACATTGACGGTGGTTCCTTCGAGTAGTTTCAGAAGTGCTTGCTGGACACCTTCTCCGCTCACATCACGGGTAATGGACGGGTTATCCGATTTCCGGGCAATTTTGTCCAGTTCGTCAATATAAACTATACCTCTTTCAGCCGCTTCGACATCGTAATCGGCGGATTGAAGCAATCGTGTCAGAATACTCTCAACATCTTCGCCAACATATCCTGCTTCCGTAAGTACGGTGGCATCAGCGATGCAGAAAGGTACCTGAAGGATCTTTGCCAGTGTCCTGGCCAGGTAGGTCTTGCCGGTACCGGTTTCTCCTACCATGACAATGTTTGATTTTTCAATCGTAATATCATCATCGTCTTTTTCCTGCATTAACCGCTTATAATGGTTATAAACAGCTACCGAAACCACTTTTTTCGCTTCATCCTGCCCGATAACGAATTCGTCCAGGAATTTCTTCATGTCTTTGGGTTTGACCAGGTTGAAAGTGGGCTTGCTCACCCCACTTCCGCTGGCTTTTTTCTCCTCGGTCAAAATTTGATTGGCCTGGGAGATACATTTATCACATATGTGCGCATGTATACCCGAGATCATCAAGTCAACGTCCTTCTTATTCCTTCCACAAAACGAGCAAGTTACTTCTGCCATTATTTTTTTGTTCTTATCAAAACTTCATCGATCAGGCCATATTCCTTGGCTTCTGTAGCGCGCATCCAATAATCACGGTCAGAATCCTGTTCGATCTTATCATATTTTTGTCCGGTATGATTCGACAATATCTGATACAAGTCCTTTCGGAGTTCCTGCATCTGCTTCAGCGTGATTTCCATATCACGGCTTTGGCCCTGCATACCACCGCTCGGCTGGTGAATCATGATCCGTGCATGAGGCAACGCCGCTCGTTTGCCTTTAGTTCCCGCGCTCATCAGTACGGCAGCCATAGAGGCAGCCATTCCTGTGCAGATCGTAGCAACTTCAGGATTTACATACTGCATGGTATCATATATACCCAAACCGTCGTAAACGGAACCTCCGGGACTGTTGATGTACATGATTATATCCTTCTTGGGATCGCTGGATTCCAGGAACAGTAACTGCGCGGTAATGATGTTGGCGATCTGTGAATTCACGCCCATTCCCAGGAAAATGATCCTGTCTGAAATCAGGCGGGTGAACACATCAATCGCACGGAAATTACCGGGCCGTTCTTCAATAACATACTGGGTCATATTTTCAACATGGCTGGTGTAGTCGTCAAATACGCCACCATTGATGCCCTGACCTTTCACGGCAAATTTTCTGAATTCGTCCTTATCTATAGTACTCATAGGGTGTTTTTCTTATGAATTGATGTTACTCAATGATAACAAGTTTTTGCCTAAAAAAGTAGCAAACACAAAAAACCCCGATATTTACCGGGGTTCCTTTGATTACTTGCTTTCGGCGATTTTCTTAAACTCGTCGAGCGTGACTTTCTTATCTTTAATCGTAATCTTGTCTTTGATAAAGCCAAGTACTTTTTCATCCCTGACTTCCCCGTAGACTTTCATGTAATTTTGTCCGTTCTCCGCCTTGAGATAGTTATCGGCAAAAGCATCCATGTGATCTGCCAATTGTGCCGCGGCACCCGGACCACCAAGCTGCTGGAGAATCATGGATTTTGTCCGTCCGACTACCTCTTCGTGTTCGACGTTGATTTCGTTATCTTCGGCAATTCGGTTTTTGATCAGGTCCCATTTCATTGACTTGACGTATTCGTCGTATTCGCGTTCAATATCCTCGTCCGTTACTTTTCCTTCATTGGATACTTTGATCCAGCGTTTCAGGAATTCGTCAGGTACTTCAATTTTCGTTTTATCCAAAAGTAAATCACGTACCTCATGATCGAGGAAGTAAGCGGTTTCCCGGTTGTAATTCTCCTCTACCGTTTCTTTTACTTTCGCAATAAATTCTTTTTCATCCTTTACAGCCCCTTCGCCGAATACTTTGTCAAATAAGGCCTGGTTCATTTCGGCGGGAACGGAATGATTGATATTCTTCAAATTGAATGAATACGTCCCTTTCAGCTCTTTCGCTTTGTCTTCTCCAACATTCAATGCATGGCTGATCGCATGCGCATCTTCAAAGTCTTTCTGGATATCCAGGTCAGCAGATTCTCCTGGAGCAAGTGCCAAAAGTTTCTTTTGACCGGATTTGCTTAAGTAACTCCATTTAATAAGACCTTCATTCTCCAGGTCACCGTCCTTCTCCTTCAATTCTCCGAAGAAATCATCTCCCTTTTCAGCCTTTTCAGGGTTGGTCATTTCGCCAAACTGTTCCTTCAGGTTATCCAGGGTTTCATTCAATGTTTTCTTGTCCAGGTCGATCTTGTAAGACGTTACCTTTTGCTTTTCACTTATATCGTA
>CAYGOW010000197.1:0-3736 GCA_964351425.1 uncultured Roseivirgaceae bacterium | reverse complement strand
TGAAATCATCAATCAGGCCAATAGAGTAACCAAACTCGAATTCGTTCTGATTCTCCCAGTCAATTTGCTCCGCTTTTTCCATGTCAGGCAAAGGCTCACCGATCAATTTCAAGTCATTTTCCTTAATGTATTTATTGACCGATTCACTGAGAAGTTTGTTGATTTCCTCCACTTTAATCGACTTTCCGTACATTTTATTAATAATCCCTGGAGGGACTTTGCCCGGTCTGAAACCTTTTATAGTCGCTTTACGGGCATATTCACGTACTTTTTCTTCTACGTTAGGTTGGTAATCCGTTTCCTTTAACGTAATTTTAATTAGAGCTTCTGTGGAGCTTTTTTTGTCTAAAGTGATATCCAAAACTGTACTGTTTAAACGATTTTAAGAAACAAAAACCCCCAATCGCGACACATTCAATATATTTGTTATCATGGTCATGACAGGGGGTTGTTAAACGTGCGGATGGAGGGACTCGAACCCCCATGCCGTAAGGCGCTAGATCCTAAGTCTAGTGCGTCTACCAATTTCGCCACATCCGCGTATGTATTAAAATTGGAGTGCAAATTTAGACATAAAAAATAAATGCGTCAAAGAATTGGGCGAAGAAAAATTATTAAAAATTAATGAAGACGGTTCCCGTATGGTGGATATAGATATCGAGAAGGAGAATAAGGAGATAGTCCGTCGTTACCGACAGCTGCTGCGCAGGGCTAAGCCGTATCTTCAGGAGGGTGATGCAAAGGAAATAAGAAAGGCCTTTAATGTAGCACTGGAAGCACATCAGGGTGTGCGTCGTAAGTCCGGCGAACCCTATATATTTCACCCGTTGGCCGTGGCACGCATTTGTGTGGACGAAATCGGCCTGGGCCCCACGTCCATTGTTTCTGCCCTGTTGCATGATGTAGTGGAGGATACAGAATGGACCGTGGAAGACATTCAACGTGAGTTTGGGAAAAAAATCGCCCGGATCATTGATGGCCTCACCAAGATTTCCGGGGTATTCGAACACGGGAGTTCCCAGCAAGCCGAAAACTTCCGGAAGATGCTGTTGACCCTGTCGGAAGATGTACGTGTTATCCTGGTGAAGCTGGCTGATCGCCTGCACAACATGCGGACGTTGGATAGTATGCCGGAACATAAGCAGTATAAGATTGCTTCAGAGACCATATTCCTCTATGCTCCATTGGCGCACCGCCTCGGGCTCTATGCCATCAAATCAGAAATGGAGGATCTGTACCTTCGTTACACGGAGGTGGATAAATACAACGAGATAATCCGGAAAGTAGCTGCCACCCGCGAAAGCCGGAATAAGTTTATCAAAAGCTTCACCCGTCCGATCCAGAAAGAGCTGAACGAACATGGGTTGAATTATGTCATCAAGGGACGGCCCAAATCGGTTTACAGCATCTGGAATAAGATGAAAAAACAGAATATTCCATTTGAAGAGGTGTATGACCTGTTTGCCATCCGGATCATTATAGATACGCCAATAGAAGATGAAAAGGCAGCCTGCTGGCAGGTGTATTCAATCGTGACGGACTTCTTTAAGCCGAATCCGGACCGGTTAAGAGACTGGATCAGTACGCCGAAGGCAAATGGCTACGAATCTCTGCATACGACGGTCATGGCCAAGAACGGGCAATGGGTGGAAGTGCAAATCCGTACCAAACGGATGGATGAAATTGCCGAGAAGGGATATGCCGCCCATTGGAAATATAAGGACAATGCTTCAGGAGCGGAATCAGGGCTTGAAAAATGGATTTCCAAAGTGCGCGATATGCTGGAGCAGAATGACAGCAGTGCACTCGAATTTGTCCATGATTTTCGGGGTAATTTATTTAATGAGGAGGTATTTGTTTTTACTCCGAAAGGCGACTTAAAGACACTGCCCAACGGGGCGACTGCACTGGACTTTGCCTTTGAGATTCATACGGAAGTGGGGGCGCGATGTATCGGCGCCAAAGTGAACCAGAAATTGGTTCCCATTACCTATGTCCTGAAGAATGGCGATCAGGTGGAGATCCTCACCTCCCAAAAGCAAAAGCCCAATGAGGACTGGTTGCGCTTCGTGGTGACCTCAAAGGCGCGAAGTAAAATAAAGGATGAACTCAAGGAAGATCAGAAGTTTCTGGCCGACCAGGGAAAGGAGATTGTCGAGAGAAAGCTTAAGCAACTGAAAATTGAGCCATCCAATGAGACCTTTGATCGCATGCGGGCGTATTTTGAGTTGAATAATCACTTTGAATTATTCACAAAGATCGGGGAGGGAGTCATTGATCAGAAGATGATCAAGGAATTCAAGGAATTCAAGCCCTCTGCTACCATTAAAAACCGTAAACCAACCAAAGGGAAACAGGACCAGGAGTCGATACGTGATGCCAAAACCTTTGAAAGGGAGATCAGTAAGGTAAAGTCGGATGATATGCTTCTGATCGGGGAAGATATGGATGTGGTGGATTACAAGTTGGCAAAATGCTGCAATCCTATTCCGGGAGATAATGTGTTTGGATTTGTGACCGTAAACGAAGGCATTAAAATCCACCGCACTACCTGTCCGAATGCACCCGAATTGCTGGCAAATCACGGGCACCGTGTGATTAAAGCCAAATGGGCGTCCGAACATGCGGCGGCGTTTCTGGTGGGGCTCAAGATTATTGGCACTGACCGGGTCGGACTGATCAACGACGTCACGTCGATTATTTCGGGACAACTTAAAGTAAACATGCGTTCGATTACCATTGATACGGACTCTGGCATATTTGCCGGGGAGATCATGCTCTATGTCAATGACACCCATCATCTGGATGTACTCATCAACAACCTGAACAAAGTGGAGGGCGTGGTGAAAGTCTCCCGCTTTGAATCGGATTCCAACGACCAGATGGCCTCCAAATTTGAACATCAGCAGTAAACCTGCCGGATATTCATGTTATACCGTCATTATCCCATATATTTGCATTCCTGTTGAAGGAGGGTACTATGAGTCAAAATGCATACGAAGAAGTAAAAAAGATTTTTACTGCTTATCTGGAGAATAAAGGGTTGCGAAAAACCCCGGAACGTTATGCCATACTGGAAGAAATTTATTCGCGCCAGGGGCACTTTGACGTGGAATCCTTGTACATCAGTATGAAAAATAAGAATTACCGCGTCAGCAGAGCGACCGTGTATAATACCCTGGACCTGTTGGTCGAATGTGACCTTGTCAGCAAACACCAGTTCGGCCGCAATATTGCACAATATGAAAAATCATACGGGTACAAGCAGCATGATCATCTGATTTGTACCGAATGTCATAAAGTCGTTGAGTTTTGTGATCCGCGCATTCACAATATACAGACGATGGTGGGTGAATTGCTTAACTTTGACATCTTGCATCATTCGCTGAATTTATATGGAGTTTGCGGGGATTGCCGGATCAGACTGCAAACAGAAAAAGATAAAAAAGATGAAATTCAATCAAAGGACTGAAAATAATGCGCTAATCCTGAAACTGGAAGGCGATCTTATCGGGGAGAACAGCGGGATTGATTTAATTGAAGTAGTGAACGATGCCATTCAGAATGGGTTGCGTTATGCTATCATCGATATTACCGGGCTTCGTTACATGAATAGCAGCGGCATAGGCGTGTTGATTACCATGATGACCAAGTTCAGGAACAAAGGGGGCGAAGTATGTTTGATGCAGCCTTCGGAGAGCGTTCAAAAGCTACTCATTATTACAAAGCTGAATAA
>CAYGOW010000196.1:1388-6980 GCA_964351425.1 uncultured Roseivirgaceae bacterium | reverse complement strand
TGCCACTCGTCACCCGGCATCCTGCTCAATAAGGACCCCTTGCCATGTACCACCTCGTCATGAGACAACGGCAGCATAAAATTCTCAGTAAATGCATACATGATACTGAAAGTAATTTCATTCTGATGATATTTCCTGTAGATCGGATCCTTGGAGAAATATTCAAGGGTATCATGCATCCATCCCATCATCCACTTTTGACCAAAGCCCAGTCCGCCGAGAAACGTAGGCCGGGATACTCCTGTCCAGTTTGTTGATTCCTCCGCGATGGTGACTGCATCCGGAATATTGGCGTAAACCGCCTCATTCATTTCCTTCAGGAAGGATATGGCTTCAATATTTTCGTTTCCACCGTATTCGTTAGGAACCCATTCTCCCGCATTTCGTGAATAATCAAGATATAACATCGAAGCCACAGCATCTACACGCAATCCGTCAATGTGATATTCTTCCAGCCAGAAAAGTGCGTTACTGATGAGAAAACTTCGTACCTCAAACCGTCCGTAATTAAAAATCGCGCTTTTCCAGTCAGGATGAAAGCCTTTTCTCGGATCAGCATGTTCGTATAAATGGCTTCCGTCAAATTTATACAGCCCATGTGCATCATTGGGAAAGTGCGAAGGAACCCAATCGAGCAAGACGCCAATTCCGGCATCATGCAATGCCTGGATCATATACTTGAAATCCTGCGGTGAACCGTACCGGCTTGTTGGTGCAAAATAACCGGTAATCTGATACCCCCAGGAACCATAGAATGGGTGCTCCATGAGGGGCATAAATTCAACATGGGTGTATTCCATCCGTTTGATGTACCGGACCAGTTCGTCTGCCATTTCCCGGTATGACAACGACCGGTTATCTTCTTCAACAACTCGCTTCCAGGAGCCAAAATGGATTTCATAAACAGAATACGGTTTTTGCTGCTCTGCGGTCTTCTTACGCTTGTCCATCCACTTCTTGTCTTTCCAGTCATAAGCCGTATCCCAGATGATCGAGGCGGTTTTTGGTGGTTCTTCCCACATGCGGGCAAATGGGTCTCCCTTTTCAATGATTTGTCCGTGCTCTGTTTCAATGGAGAATTTATAAACTTCGCCATGTCCTATGCCAGGAAAAAATCCTTCCCAAATACCGGAGCCATCCCACCGAACACTGAGCATATGATCTCCCCGGTTCCATCCGTTGAAATTCCCGATTACCCCGATACTTTTTGCCGATGGCGCCCAAACTGAAAAATAACAGCCGTGTTCGCCGTTAAATTCAACAAGGTGAGCACCCATTTTTTCATAAAGCTTGTAGTGCTTACCCCCTTTAAATAAATGTATGTCAAAATCTGTCCACCGTGAGTAGAACTCAGGCGTTGATTCGGTATTATTTTCGGGTTTTGCCGTCTTTTTCTTAGCCATAGATACCTAATTTGAAGTCTCTTGCGATGCGTAATTTAATCATTCCAAAAGATATGCGAGAATATACCTGATATTTTTCCGCAGGTTTTACGAGGTGAAAGGCTCAGCGATCATTTTAATGGCCTGAATCAGGTATTTCTCCGGATGATTCATTGCTTCTATTTTTGACCCTGCTAAATCCGTAAGTGAATAAATCCGCGAGAATGATTCATCGGATTCTCCTACACCCCCAAACACACCCGCGACAGGCACACCATAGCGCCGGGCCATTTGGAGTAACCGAACTGGTGCCTTCCCGAAGGATGACTGCTGATCCAGATATCCTTCACCCGTGACCACCAGATCTGCCTTCCGAATCCGCTCTTCAAGACTTGTGATCTGGGCAACCACATCAAATCCCGGGATCATTTTAGCTCCCATAGTGGCAATCAAAGCAAATCCGGTACCCCCGGCCGCTCCGGTACCTGCCATGGTCCTGAACCTCTCTCCCAGGTAATTCTCGATCTTGTCAGCAAATATAGCCGTCAACTCTTCAAGCTGTGCAATCATCCCTGGCGTAGCCCCTTTTTGAGCGGCGTACACATGAGCGGCCCCCTGCTTGCCTGTTAATGGATTAGAGACATCTGCGGCACATATAACTTCTACATTATTAAATAGTTGAATAACTTTATCTAAATTAATAAATGAAATATTTTTTACCTCTTCAAATGAGGAAACTTCCTGTTCACCGTTGAAAAATCTTGCGCCAAGAGCCCGAAGCATACCCATGCCTGCATCGTGAGTGGCGCTTCCTCCCAGGCCGATGTATACGCGTCTGGCGCCCTGGTCAAGGGCATCGCGGATAGTCTGGCCAAGTCCATAGGTAGAGGCAGCCATGGGATTTAATTCATTCTCCGCTAATAACTCAATGCCTGAGGATGCCGCCATCTCAATAAAAGCAACATTGTCATCCAGGCCGTAGTTTACCTTCACTGGTTTATGGAGAGGTCCTGAGACCTCTACAGACCTAAGCTTACAATTCTCCCGGCAACATGCCGTCACAAACCCTTCCCCACCGTCTGATAAAGGCTGCGATTCAATGTCAAAAGGGAATGGATAGTGTTTTAACGCGTTCGACCAAACGTTAATAACGTCCCTGGAAGAAATGCTACCTTTAAAGGAATCAGGAGCCAGAAGAATATTCACCACTACTTTTTAAAGAAGACAAGGATCAAACCACCCAGCGCAATCCATAATCCAAAGAACTCACGGGTCAGTTCTATATAGGGCCGGTCATAATGCATCTGATCTGCTATTGCGCCCAGATCGTCGGCAGCAAAATAATCGATGACTCCGCCGATGTAGGTAATACTCAATAAGACACCCGCTGTAATACACACCCCAAGGATCAACCTTGAGTGCCAACCAAATAAATTTAACAGGATTAACACTGCTGCCAGCCCGTAGATGAGCATCCAGAAAAGAGGATCCGGATCATTCCACTGGACGATTGTAAACACAACGTAAACCAGCAGCAGGATTACTTTAATGAACTTTACAAAATTCATATTAAAATCTGTCTATCAGTCAGTTAGAGTATTAAAGTTAACTCAGGTTAATATTTATTTTAAACAAATTCTGAAAAGAAACCTTGATCAACGGTTAAATTGCATCCAGTCAAATTCCATCAGCGGCGTTTCGTCGTATTCCGAATCGAACGTTATGAACAGCTTATCGATTTTGCCATAAGGGGCATCAAGTTTTATTTCAACCCGTTGGTAATCATCATCCGTAACAGCCCCTCTTCCTAAAATCTGACCATCGGGTGAATTCTTCCTGATCACAATTTCACTGTTCTTAGAGCCACGCACATTAAAAGTTATGCTGCTTACTGAAGTCAAATCCAGGTTATCATACCTCAGATAACTGCCCTTTTTAATATCATTTAGCCGTACATTACCCCTGGAAGTAGCATATTCCGATACGTCATAGGACTCTGCATAGGCCTCAGCACCCAATCGCGGATGTCTCAAAACAAGTTGTTCGGTTTTTTTCAACCCACCGTATTCATTCCCTTTATCGGTATAGGATGCGGTAATAAGGTAGAGGGCATTCCGATTATCCGGATCATGTTTATTGGTACGGATTACACCCGTGAGATTTGTTGATTTGGCTTCTGAAGCCATATCTATCCTGTCGAGGCTGAGAATATACCGCACTATATTTGCCGCATCTGCCGGCCGCAAGTCGGGATGCGCCGCCATGGCCTGATCACCCCAAACACCTCCCCCGCCATTAATAATTTTCTCAGACAGGTATTCAATCGCCTCAGGGTCATTCCTGTAACGCGCGGCGACCGCTGTATACGCGGGACCAGCAGACGCCATGTCAATTTTATGACACGACTTACAATCCATACCCTCCAATAAATTCTTCCCGATTACAATCGGACTGGGCAATTGATGTCCTTGTGCCACTTCAGTCATATCATAACCATCTTCAATAAAATCCTGGGTAATGGTGACTTCTGAAGCATCAATAGTTCCGGTTGTTGTAGATCCATCCTCTTCATCATTAACTGACACCGAGTAACGTAAAGATTCATTTCCCCAATAAAACACCGAATTGCCGTCTACTTCAATAGTAATTTCAGGTGGCTCATTGCCCGGGCGTACAATTGTATATCCCTTGGACTCATCTTTTCCATCCCGGGCTACTGCATTGACAAAAAAGTAGCCTGGATCATCAAAAGTATAGGACAACGTATCGCCTTCTCCTACCTTCTCCCGGCCAACATACCAGTCGATTTTCACTTCGTCACCATCCGGGTCCATTGTCGCGCTGGCATTAAACTGCACCGTCAGAGGGGTTTTACCTGTCGTTTTCGAAGCGGCTATCCGCACTACCGGCGGACGGTTCCCGGAATTATAATTGATCCTGGATAAACGTGCATTCGTATTTTGCTGAAACCAGCCGGTTCCATACTCCAGGGTGTACATCACCCCATTACGCGAAAAATCCATATCAATCAGGTTATTAAATTTGATATGGGGTATGAATGGCTCCAGGTAAAGTAAATTTCCTTCCTCATCCATGGTAACTGCCAGAATCCAGTTTCGCATCCAGTCATATGCTAATAACTTGCCGTCATAATAAGCCGGAAACGACTCAGGTGTTTCCTCGAACAGATCGTGATAATAAACGTAGCCTGCCATCGCGTTCCGACTTCCGTTTCTGACAATAGGAAATTCTTCAGAAACACTGTACGGATACCAAATCAAGGGTGGTTTGGCCGGGGGAAGCTCGCGAAGCCCGGTATTATTCGGAGAATCATTAATCGGATGTTCCGGATCATAATACGGCCCCGATTCGCCTGTTTCAAAATTATAATCGCGATACGCATAATTATTTCCGATAAAATAGGGCCACCCATGAAAACCAGGCTCATCCGCCCGATTCACTTCATCGTATCCCCTTGATCCGCGAAGACTATCCGAATCACTGGCATCGGGCCCTACATCCCCCCAATACAATGTCCCTGTCTTTCGATCCACATGAATCCTGTAAGGGTTCCGACACCCCATAACATATATTTCTGGTCGGGTATTCGGGGTTCCCGGAGGAAATAAATTTCCTTCCGGTATACTATAGGTACCGTCATCTTCTACCTTAATTCTCAGTACTTTACCTCGTAAATCATTTGTATTACCTGGAGCCCTTTGGCCATCCCACGCTTCTCTTCCTTCCCGTTCATCCAGCGGCCCAAAACCATTGGAAGCAAATGGGTTAGTGTCGTCACCGGTTGAAAGAAAGAGATTACCTTCCGGCCCGAATGCAATGGATCCGCCGGTATGGCAGCATTCTTCACGCTGTGTAGGTACTTTAAGAATTACCTTCTCCGTATACATCAGTAATCGATCCTCATCCAATTCAAACCTGGACAGATGCTGCACAGGTTCTTCTCCAGCCGGAGAATAATACATGTAGACGAATCTGTTTTCTTCAAAATCGGGATCGATCGCCAACCCCATGAGTCCGTCCTCCTGATTCGTGTAGACATCCAGCTGGGCAATCGTCACAATGGAATCAATTGAAGGTTTGTATAATTTTACCGCCCCTTTACGCTCTACAAACAATACACGCTCGTCAGGCAACACCGCCAATTCGGTCGGTTCATTTAAATTAAAGCCAAGTACTTCTTTGGAAAACC
>CAYGOW010000196.1:0-1378 GCA_964351425.1 uncultured Roseivirgaceae bacterium | reverse complement strand
ACGCAAGTGCCATACTGAACCCTTCGGCTGTCACATAGATCAGGGCTTTTTCAATCATCTGCCGGAAACCATCTTCTGAATAGGTTTCCTCCGTGTGACCAAATCCAGTATAAAAGGCCCGTCCTCCGTCATATTCATGATACCAGGTGATGGGGTGATCGCCATTCATATTGCCGCCTTCATAACTATCTTCATCCAGTTTCAAAAGCGGAATGATGGTCGGATCGAGATCCCGGTAATTGTACCATTCATCGGTTCGCTCAAAAGAACTCTCATAATGAGAGGTAGCCGGGTGAGTTTCTTCCGTTGTAACCACACGGGCCTTACGCACATTCGGGTTATTTGGATGACTATCGAAATAGCCGCCTACCAAACCGTTGTACCAGGGCCATTTATACTCGGTATCGGCGGCCGCGTGAATTCCCAAAAAGCCCCCTCCCCCTTGAATATACCGTTCGAACGCCGCTTGTTGTCCGCCATTCAGAATATCCCCGGTGGTACTTAGAAATACAACCGCGGCAAACCGTGTCAGCGAATCTTCCTGAAAGAATTTGGCATCTTCACTGACAACAACTTCGAACCCCTGCTTTGTAATTATTTCACTTAAAGTATTAATTCCTGTTTCAATAGATGAGTGCCTATATCCCATTGTTTTATGAAATATAAGCACTGCATCCGGTTGAATTACATCCTCCCGACTTCCGCACCCTGCGCACAGGAATAGAATTGAAATTAAAACCAGCCCAAGTCTCCTGGCTTTTAGCATCATATTAGTTTAATGGTTTAATTTTTATGTTTCGAAACCAGACCATATTTCCATGGTCCTGCAAGGAAATATGACCGCTTGTGAATTTACCAAAGCCCGGCATATCTTTAAATTTGCTATTGGCCACCAGTTCTTTCCATTCTTCACTATTCATATCGGTAGAAACAACCAGCTGGCCATTGACCCATTGTTCAATTTTACCGTTGTTGGAAACGATCTTAATTGTGTTCCATTCACCCACCGGGTTAAGGGCATCCCCTTCCGCTTCAATAAGGTCATACAGATCGCCTGCTCTGTGTTTTACAATCTGGCCATCCGCATGTTTATCATCATCCAAAATTTGCATTTCAGGACCGGTTTGCCATACATAATCGTATTCATCACCTTCCTGCACATGGTAGATGATGCCGCTATTTCCACCTTCCGAAATTTTCCAGTCAAGCATAAATTCATAGTTGTCATACGAATCTGTTGTGATAATATCTCCACCGCCGCCGGTCTGCCAGCCTTCTTTTTTAAGCGTATCCAGGTACAGCGTACCATTCTCCACCTTCCAGGCATCACCGATGTCTTCAGATTTGAAGTTTCGCCAGCCATTGGTTGTTTCCCCGT
>CAYGOW010000195.1:6738-7004 GCA_964351425.1 uncultured Roseivirgaceae bacterium | reverse complement strand
CGTCCGTCCTGCGGAAGGAGGGGTTAAACCAGGGTTTGGAGGCCAACTTGCTGCTGTTAATGAGTATTTAATATCGAGGGACACGCACTTTGGCTCATCTGAATCTATTTACAGACCACGCGCGGAGGCCACACAAACGGCGAAAAATGCTGCGGCGCTCTTTGCTATAAATGATTCGATACACTCGGAGTATTCCAGGTACTTGTCATCTTATGAGAAAGATTTACCGGAATGGTATGTCCGGTTTGAGCAAAAGCATCTCTTTT
>CAYGOW010000195.1:641-6728 GCA_964351425.1 uncultured Roseivirgaceae bacterium | reverse complement strand
CCTCTGCACTTGGGATTCCAGGTAAGTGACCATTTTCATTAATGAAGGATTCAAGATGAATAGTATCTTTTATCGAAATTCATTAATGGGGATGCAGGAGGAGCTTCCTGAAGGTTACCTTGATAAACTTCGAACCAATGAATGGATAGAATCTGAAGAGATGTTGGGGGACATAAAATACATTCAATTTCTGGTAGATTATGTCCATGCCTTCGGGGATTCGTCTATTCTGAATCAATATCCTGAATCTCTTCAGGAATGGTTCGATCGCTTTGTCTATTTTGATTCAATGGCTCTGGAGTATCTGGACGGACCTGTGAAAGATGTCTACATGGCGAATTCTTTCAGCAAAAGGTTGAGCAAACATGCCTATTTATTTCAGGAACAATGGCTTGATCTCATAGAGGATAAGCAGTTGCAAGCCGTCGTTCGTAAGGAGTTTCAAATAGACCGCCTGCCACCCGGCAACCCCGCACCTTATTTTAATCTTGAAACAGAGAATGGACAATTTGTTGAATTATCAGACTATGCCGGTAAGATTGTTTTGATCAACTTCTGGGCAACCTGGTGCCGTCCGTGCATCCAGGAGTTTCCGCGGGAAAATCGGCTCGTTGAAAAATTTGAGAACGAACCGGTTGAAATTATAAATATATGTATTGATTCCGATAAGGAAGCCTGGCTTCGATATATCAATAAGTTTGATCTCGCCATGGTCAATTTGTTTGCCAGTGATACGTGGTCCGATAACCTGAAGAAAAATTTCTATATCCAGGCGTTACCCCAGAGTGTTTTGATTGATGCCGGGGGGCAAATAATTAAGAATAAAGCACCACGTGCCAGCATGGGAGTAGATAGATATATTCGACAAGCGCTGCAAGAGATGGAATAACGTAGGTTACTTCTTGAGTAATTTGAGTGTCTCAACAATAGTCTTGGCGAGGGTAGTTGGCGGTGTGAACCCAATCAGGTGACGGCAAAGATTCTCTTTCGGATAATCTTTCAGGTTGGTTTCTCCAATATGCTGGATTTTGAAAGACGGCACCATTTCCACCATGGAGGCGGCCTGAATTCCGGGTAAGATCATATTTGATCCATGTATGCCGGCCACAAGATGGCTTTTCGCGTAATGAACCAACCAATCCTTTTCATCCTCCGGTGTTATCG
Source organism: uncultured Roseivirgaceae bacterium (assembly GCA_964351425.1). GTDB lineage: Bacteria > Bacteroidota > Bacteroidia > Cytophagales > Cyclobacteriaceae > JAUILA01. The sequence goes on along the minus strand of CAYGOW010000195.1, from coordinate 5,564 downwards.
ACTCCTTTCGCAAGTCTGTTACTTCTGATGGAAATTCTCCGGTTTTTCCCAATCCGGCAACTGAAAATTCCGCCTCTGGAAATGTGGTTTTAATTTTCTTTATTGTGGCCAACACCCGTTTATTTTGTAAGCGACAAAACATGGGTTTTAGTTTATCAAGTTTTTTTGACTTAACGCCACTTTTAAATAGCGTTTCCTCCATTTTTCCTCGCAGCCAAAAGCGGTCCTCCCTAAGAATAAATGTGATTTTCCATGGTAACTCAGGCTTTCGGGAATAATCGTAGGAAGGGACTTTAAGGTAATCCTGAAAATCTACTTCTACCGGGTCAGCATAGATGGATACCTCGTGGAGTAGCAATTGCTCAAACCTATCCTTTTGTTCCTCCAGAAAGGCATCAAGTCCGCCAATTTTATCAGACATTTGACTAAGCGGACCACCCACCAACCAGGCCTCATCGAGTTGTGCGGGCAATAACCATTTCATTTTGGCCGGAAGTAAAGCAATAATATGCTGATCGGGAAATTTTTTGCGACATACCGAGATGTTGCACAGTTTGGTAAAAACATGACCAAAGCAATCATCCAGGCAATTGATAAGAATCGCCTCCTGTCGAGCAGGAGAATATGTTTCTATCTCAATTTCGGGGTTAAAACTTTGCGTTGTGGTCATCGAGCGGATTAACGGAAGCGCAAGCCAGGAGGCTTTGGCTTTGGCATATTCGGTAATCTTACCATCGTGAGAAAAGGCAATGGGAAAATCCCGTGTATGGGCAACCGGCAGGGTATGGAAAAAGGAAGTGTTGCAATCATCACACGTACAGGACGCAAGAAAATGCATCCCCTGCAAAAAGCGGGATGTTGCTTCATTTCTCTTACCGCAAGACGGGCAGGCGTAAGCAGTTGATTCAGGCTTTGTCAGGTCAGTTACCATTTTCTAATTCCCAGTCTATCAAGCAAATATACTAGTAAAGTTTTCCATCTCTTCAATCGTGTCTCAAATCGTTCTAAAATTTCGTAAGGAACTTCAGGATTAAACAATAGCGCCGCGAAGGAAACATTGGAGGAAACAAGAATGAGCCGGTCACAATGAGCAAGGCAATAGCTGTCCAGAAGCACTTCGAGTCCGAGCTTGTATCGGTTTGTTATTGAGGTATCCAGGTGAACTGCTTTTCCATCTGCTGACCGTATAACATCATGGGTAAATACCTTCTCCCCAAAGTTTTGCTTGAGAATTTCGAGTAGCTTTTTATCATCCGTAGCAACAAATAATTTATCATAGTCTGCGATATATTTTCTTACCACTTTAATGTAACTGGATGGTTTCACTTCTTTAATCTCATCTTTGTGATCTGTTCCACGTAATTGAATCCCAAGCGTTTTTTGTTGTTTGATTTTCGAAGCGGCCTCGGTCATGATTTTATCAACCTCTGGTGTAAACCGCAATTGGCTCACTGCCAATTTATTTATTTCACGAAAATAACTGCGGTGCCAGATACGGATAGGGTAGACTTCAATGAACCGATTCAGCGTACTTTTAGAGGCAAGCTTTTCTGCTGGACCTGACTGGAGAAAATAATAATTCCAAAAATTTTTCTCCTCTTTCGATGAATCCGTGTAACAGTAGGTAGTATTTCCGAAATTAACATAAGGTTTCAGTCCATGACGTCCCGCAAAAACATATCCGTTCATGGCTTGGATAAACAACGAAAAAAAGCCTCTTCCACATCCATCTGAAGGATTTCCGCAGGGACATCCATCAATACCGCAAGAGATTACATAGGTTGACGCTTTAGACAACTCATCTAATCTCTTAGGGGAAACAACGGAGCGCTTTTCTTTCATATTATCTGATCAACAAGCGAAGGTATTGGATTATCTTGACTCCCGAGAGCAGGCCGAGAATGATTATGTTTTCTTTCTGGAAGGGTAATGAAGGAATAAATAAGGCAAGTTGCCAATAGGAAAGAAGTATAAAATGCCCACCATATGACAAGAAAATGTCTTTGATCGGGACCTGCAATAATTTGACATATCCGAGGTAGGCCGTCACCGGGACAGCAAACCATGTCAGACCAGCCAGATAAAACAGTATCATTCTCTCCATAGAATATGTAGCCCCAATGACCATCAATCCAATGAGTACAATGCCGTTAATGATAACTTGTTTCAGGTAGCGTTTTTCTTTCCTGAAATAGAGATAAATAGTGCGGGTCGATCCGATGAAGAGCTGCCAATAGAGAACCGGGCCCAATAAGATAAGGTAGTTCCCCACCCCGCCCCATGCTTCACCCCAGAGTAAAACGGAAAGCTCGGTGGGATAATAAATAAAGATGGTGAACGGGATAAAAAATAGTCCGAATAAGAACCCGTGGATACGCGTTATTTCATTCCAGATACTTTGAGTGTCAAGTTTTTCCTTTGAAATGGCCGGCAGAAGGACATTTTCCAACAGCGGCTGTATGAGTGCAACAGGTAAGCTGATAAGCATATAGGCCCGGTTGTATAAGCCAAGGGTATTTTCACCATAAAGCTTCCCGGCTAGTAAATTGTCGAGTCTTTCTTCCCAATATTTAAAGAACTCAACGATGCCAATCGAAGTCATAAGTGTACGGAAGGATAGTGTCATAGTGTTTGAATCATTCGGATAGAAAGGCCGGGCATGTGTCGTTAAAATTCTCCAGTATAGCAGTGGAAGTATAAAATGCGGGATCACCAACGCCCAGTAGGTAAAACCATACAGGGCCAGTAGCACGGTTAACCCTGCCTGTACCAGGGTTATAATTAATTCAGTTTGGGCCAGGGTAACAAACCGCGCGTTTTTGCGAAGAATAGCAATATCCGTCTTAGGCAGGGCATACAGAAACAGGAACAAGCCATAACATAATCCTGGTAAGATAATCCGTTGGTCGCCAAAAAATAGAGAGATTGGATAGGTGATGATTAACATTATTAAACCAAGTACAGCACCCTTGACAAGAAATAATTTTCGAATCTGCCACAGGTTTTCCATCGACATGCTTTCCCGGATGACCAATTCTGAAATACCGAGATCTGAAAACTTCATGAGGAATGCGTAGAAAAGGACGACCATGGCAATCAGACCAAAATCTTCAGGCATGAGGAATCGCGAAATCACCAGCGAAGAAAGAAGGCCTACACCTTCTGCCAGGTACTTGATTGACCCGGTGCTGAATAAATTAAAAAGGAGGTATTTTTGAAATCCCATACCCTGGTTGCTACTCAACGTGTGAACCTATGGAATATATCCTAAAATAGCTATCGAGGCCGTTGAAGTTCTTATTTTTCAGAGAAAATTTTCGGATCAACCGTAAATTCCAATTCACCTTTAACCGGTATACCGCCTTCGGTGAGCCCTTCTATTCGGATGAGGTAGGTGCCGGTACGGTCAGAGGTATAGAAATCCCCAGCTTTTTTACCACTATCATCTGTCCGTAATAGAGGGGACCAATGCAGCAACGTACGCATATCCGGTTTGCGCATATTTTCTACTCCTGTGGCATAGACAGGAGAATAATAGGTGCGTTCATATTGTATGCCTTCAAATTCCTTAACGGATGTACTACCTGACATGTCAAAACCTTCAAGAATACCTTTGTATGTCGTAAAACTTATAATTCCGGGGAATGACATTGGTCCATAAACATAGCGTCCGGTAATCACTTCAATTTTCTCAACCAGAAGGGGGTCGTAGGCAACGATCTTGCTGGCATCCACTACCGGCACACCGTCCAGCAGAATCAATGCAGGTTTGTTAAAATGTCGATTTTCTTTTTCATTGAAAACCCTGAAGACATAATGGTCGTTTCTTTTACGGGCAGCGACCGAATAAACATATTCTTTCAATACATCCAGCATGGAAGGAAAGCGGGTAAAATCATCAAGAAGGTATACCTTGTCGGCAACACCATAGAATGGTAGTTTATTTTGAGCAGTTGCATTTATTTTGCCCTTTTCAACGCCATAATAAATGTTTTCCATTTGCATGCCCAGGCTTCTTGACTCAAGCGATTCCTTCAGGTCAGCTCCGATGGTAAAATCACCCGTCAGTTGCGGAGCAAATTCCTGTGAAAATGAGGGATTCGTCGTGACGGTTAATGCCGAATCAGCAAGATCTACCGGCTGCAAAATCAGCGGACGTTTTCCACGAACGTCTTCGGCTTGGAAACGGCTAGTCCCCAATGAATCGGCAATAGCGGTTCGGAACATAAACGGCTGACCCGGCAGGCTCAGATAGAACGGGGTGCCATTCAAATTCCGGTTAGATTCCGGTGCCTGAAGTGTCGCGGTGATTAGCTGACCCCGGAATTCTGGCAGATAGGTTGGTTTTACTGTTCGGTTTATTTGCGTCCACCCATGAATTAAGAGCAGGTTGTCCAGGGCTTCTTTCGCTGTTGGATCTTCACTAAAGTAAAAAGACGGATTTTCAATGGTGCCGGGCAGTGAAGAAATCAGGCTGAGTGCTACCTCCATGGTAATATCATTCGGTTGATACAACTTGTCCAAACGAAAGATACTCACTGATAGCCTGGCCAGTGTATCAGTCTCAACCTGAAAACGTACCTTTTCACGAGTACTGATTTCCCGGTTTTCCACGCGAATGGACACGGACCCGGATTCCGGGTAGTTGAATACCGCACGTTCGCTTATTGGGTTTCCGTCCTGGTCCTCAACCACAATCCAGCTTATTCCCGCGGGTAGATCATCTTTAGGGACCGTAACTTGTATACGTCCATTTGAAGGATTCCCTGATGATAATGCAGATATTCCCAGGTCATTTCGTATTGAAAATTTCAACCCCGACGCGTTGGGATAACCCGGACAATAGGCCGTTACATCATATTCCTTGTATTTCGTATCCACGCGAATGGACACGCCCGGGGCTTTTAGTTTGGGTAAGGGGAT
>CAYGOW010000195.1:0-631 GCA_964351425.1 uncultured Roseivirgaceae bacterium | reverse complement strand
CATCCCGGATAACCGCGTGATATCGAATATCTGCTTCAGGTGTAAAATCAAAGTGGCCCATGCCATATTTCAAGGGCACAAAACGGAGAACGGTATCGCCTTCTTGTGTTAGAAGAAGCCCCCGATGCGGAATTCCCCGTCCGTCAGGACCTGTTACCTGAAATCCTACACGGGCCGGGATGTTCTCAATTAGGTGTCCGCCTTCCGGAAAAAATCGGGCGGTTATCTCTTTAGATGATGGCTTATTTTCCGAGGGAGCTATCGGAATGAAAGGATTGAAAATCCGAATAGACTTATGGAAGTAATAATCGGCCGGTCGATTTCGCATCCAGCGTGTATAGGCACGAATGTGATAGGCGCCAGAAGTCAGGGAAGCGGGGAGAAACAGTGACCCATTCCCGCTTCCGTCTTTCAGTGAAATTTTTGTTTGCAGGACTGGTTCATTCTCAGAAGAGAGGATTTCCACATACAATACTTTACTCAGGTCGGAAAATTGACCCGAGGATGATTCGGTCACATAGGCACTGAACCATAAATATTCTCCCGTCAGGTATGATTCCTGATCTGTATACAGATATGCCTTCTCAATGAGATTAGCACCTCATTGGGCTGATAATCCAACAGGGATCCG
>CAYGOW010000194.1:0-7015 GCA_964351425.1 uncultured Roseivirgaceae bacterium | reverse complement strand
ACAAGGTTGATTTTTCCCTGAGTCTCTTCCGTTTTGGCGATGACCGAACCCTTATTTCCACCTTCGACCAGGCACGTCCCTTTGTTACCTTTAACCTCTTTTTCAGATTAAAGAAAGAAAGCAAATAATTTGGTATGTCCCGAAAAATAAATCTGACAGGAGCAATCCTGACGTTAGTTACATGTTTTTATTCCATTAATGGCTCGGCACAACCTGATCTGGATGTGTTGCTCCGGGGAGGTGTCGAAGATGCCAATACGCTGATGGAAGCGTATATCGACCCGGTAGCGAAAGGGGTTTCCGCTTCGCTCGTGAATGGCTGGTATAATACCGCAAAGACCCACAAACCGGGCAGGTTTGATATAACAATCACGGCGAATGCTGTCTTTATTCCGGATGACGATTTAATGTTTGATGTCAATAATCTCACGTTGAACAATGTCAGGTTGGTCACCCCGGAAGATGGAATGGTACCTACTTTGGCAGGACCGGATGATGTCTCATCTACGTACGAGTACTATGACGATGACGGGATATTCCAGGGAACGTTCGATGGACCGGACGGATTCGATCTGAAGGGAAATTTTGGAATGCAGGCAATACCTGTTCCGATGGTGCAGGTCGGTGTCGGACTCGTGAAGAATACAGATTTAAAGATAAGGTTTACACCCCGGATGAAGTTTGAAGGGGTCGAGTTTCAGGTGCTCGGGGGTGCTTTAATGCATGACATCGGACAGTATATTTTTGGTGATTCGGAGAATAGCCCGTTTGACCTTTCAGCAATGGTTGGGTATACACATATTACCATGGAATATGATATGACTACAACCGGTACAGAAGAAATTGACACGGAGAATGGCATCACGAAACTGGATATCACAGGTCTCACCTTCCAGGGAATTATTTCCAAGAGGTTCAGTGTGCTGACATTGTATGCCGGTGCCGGGTACAATGTGTCAACTTCTGATTTCGCGGTTGAGGGTGACTATGATATCAAAGATGATCTCGGACTCGTTGAAGAGACCGTAACAGACCCCATTGATCTGTCGTACCAGCTTAACAGTCCAAGGCTTACCGCCGGGTTTCGATTGAAATTGGCGGTTGTATCCCTTCATGTGGATTACACCCTGCAAAAATATAATACGTTATCTGCCGGTTTCGGCTTCGACATCAACTGGTAAAGGGGTAGGACCAAAACCTTGGCCGTAATGAATTCCTGGCTAAATACAGAGAATAGGGGTTATGTCGTATACATGCGTTTTACCTTACGCATTTCGTCGATTAAATCCTTGCCCTTGAGTTAGAATAGCAGAAGATCGATGCCTTTCACGAAGGATAATTTAAATGATCGAAGTACTTACTTACCTTCTTGATAAGCTGATTATATGAATACCAGGCGCTTTTAATTAATTATTTGGCCTTTTCCTCTTCAAGCTTTTCTGCTGAAATAGCGCCAATAGGATGATTGCTTATTTTTGCCAGGGCTATAGCTTTCTCATAACTCTCAATGGCATTCTTTGAATCGCCGGCTGCTCTGTACCCGTCACCAAGGCTGTCAAATGCGTTCGCCGACTCGGGGTATTTCTCCGTATTCATTTTAAAGGCCAGCAGGGCATCATCAATTCGGCTTTCTTGCATAAAGATATAACCAAGCTGATTGATGGTTGCCTCATCACTCACGATATAACCATATTTTTCCGAAAGTTTTGCGTAATGATCATTTACCCTGTTCATAAGCCCTTGTGCACCCTCAGAAGCGAGCGACGCCTGAAACTCAGCATATGTCTGAGGCAATGGGGGCTGGAAATCACTGTAAATAAACTCCAGGCCCTGATAGGTGCTGCGATGGGGGATCGAACCATGGGATTCTTCCGGCATGGGAACAAATTTATTCTCAAATCCGGTTTTAGGGTTTTCCTCGAATAAGGCGGCCAGTTTCATAGCTCCGCCCAGCATGCTTCCTCCTTCATCTCCCATGGTCATGAAAAATGACACATTTAATTCTTCGCGCTCCTTTAACATTTCTTCTGCAGGTTTTATCAGGGCCTGATTGCCATACCATAAGCTCGGACTGATGGCGATGTAGGCATTGAACAACTCCGGTTGAGTAATCAGGGTATGCGCTGCCACAAGTCCGCCCAATGAATGGCCAACCATTATTTTGTAGGGTGCCGTCCTGTACTCTTTGTCAATGTAGGGCATAAGTTCATCCCGGATAAAGGCAAGGAAATTATCCGCTCCACCGGCTGTCGGAGACATTCGTGATATCATGGAGTCAGGTTCATCAAGGGCAGGGGTCATATCCCTGGTACGATCGGTGTTGGCTATGCCAATTACTATCATTTCAGGAATGATATTATTTGAACTCAGAAACTGGATAATTCCTGTTGTGTGATGAAAATGTCCGTCTCCATCCAGTAAATACATTACCGGATATGAGTTTGTATTCCCCTGGTAACTCTCCGGTGTACTGATCCATATCTGACGGTCTTCATTGAGGATGTTGGAATGAATCGACGTTTTTACGCCAATTGTTAATTCTTCCGGATCCTGGGCCTGTATGCCTGTGAAGATCAGGGATAATATAATTAGGAGTAAGGGTGTTTTCATCTGAGGCTTTTTTTGTTGAGAAATTACAAATTTTATTCGCAAAAAACCCACCTTAAAAGTTCCGAAGGTAAAAGAAATCAAAAACTATCCGCCCCAAACCCCTATTGTGGGGAAAATCGTGATTCAAGCGGACATATGAAAATCAGGTGGTTATTTACGGTTAGAAAGTTGCACATGCACCACCTTCTTCGTTTCAAAGAATTCTCCCTTGAAATAGTCCGAAAGGTCGTATATCTCAAAATTTCTTTTAATCTCGTTCATTTCATCGGAAAGGTCACCCCCCTTCAGATACAGCACCCCATTGGGTAGTCCGTTTCGTTGTTCGTGGGATATTTTATTTGATACCCATTGAAGAAAAGGTTTCATCCGGGTTACTGCCCGGCTGACTACAAAATCATATTTTCCCTTCACCTGTTCGGCCCTCATATGCGATGCCTCTACATTTTTAAGCTCAATGGATTTGGCTACCTCTTTTACTATTCCGATTTTTTTTCCAATTGAATCGACCAGGTGGAAATGACATTCAGGAAATAAAATGGCCAGCGGAATTCCCGGAAAACCACCACCCGTCCCGACATCCAGTATTTTTGTTCCGGCTACAAACGGAATTACCTTGGCAATCCCCAAAGAATGCAGCACATGGCGCTCATAGAAATGATCCATGTCTTTCCGGCTAATGACATTTATTTTTGCATTCCATTCTTCATAGAGGGCGCCCAGCGCAGTAAATTGATCACGTTGCAGGGAGGTGAGATTCGGAAAGTACTCGGGGATGAGGTTCGGGTCCATTTAGTTAATCTTTTCCAGTTCGTCCAATTCATCCTTAAAGCCGGATGAAAGGATAGGAAACCTGCACCAGGACCGTGGATCCACATTGAATTCATCCAGGTGAAAGGACGGAGCAATCCGTTCCCGTTTCCATTGATTCCGACTCCACAGTCTAAAAAACCTGGTGATGTGCATCTTTAATAAGGAATCAGACTCCAGGCCTTTTTCCTTCAACCGTTTGTAAATAACAACAGGTGAGAGGCGTTCCTGTATGGCCAGGATTTCGATTTCAAGCAGTACAGAAAACGGCATGAGATCGCCCTCATCGGTCTGCGCATTCTCCAATGGCCGCAACTCAGCTGTCGGCTGAAGATTATTGACATGGCGGAGCGACGAATATCCCAATGTTTTTTCGGCCCACTGCAGCCATTGTATGATAAATGTTTTTGATACCCCGGCGATGGGCGCTATACTGCCGCTGGTATCCCCGTCCATCGTAGTGTACCCGACATCCCCTTCGCTTCGGTTAGACGTGGTCAGGAGCAAACTGTTATGGATATTGGCAAACATCCAGATGATGGGTGAGCGGGCCCTTGCCTGGATATTCTGCAAGGTGATGTCATCTTTTTCCCAGGTGAGTTTGCGCTGAAGTGCGGCTTCAACCTTTTCTGTATAGGTTCTCACCTCGTCATCAATCTGCCAGCGATGAAAAGTCGCCCCGATTTGTTCGGCCAGCGAGCGAGCCGATGCTTCGGTTTCTTTTGACGAGTTGGCCGTGGCCTGATATGCGGTCACCAGGAGATGACGGAGAATATTTTGCTCCGTGCTCCCGTTTCCTTCCGCCCATTCTTCCGGTAAATGTGTTTTACTGAAGAATGTCTTAGGGCCCAGCGCCTCCAGGCTTCTTCGAACCATCTCCGCGACCAGTACAGCCAGTGTGGATGAATCGGCGCCACCACTCAGTGAGAGGACAAACCCGCGACTGTGACTTTTTCGCAGGTAATCAAATAATGCCAGTGAGGTTGCTTTGATGAATTCTGTATTGGTTTCCCGGTCATAAACCGGAGCCGCAGGAAATTCCTGATGTGGATTTAATACATCGACATCTGACATTACCAGATTCACATCCTGAAATGAGAGCCATTCATTTCGTTGTACCAGTTGGCCATGGTGTGCAATGAGTAATTCTCCGTCATAAATCATTCTGCCAGCTTCATTGCCGAGCAAATTGGCAAAGACGTAGGTGCAGTGAAAATCAGCAGAGCTTTTTACCACAAGGTCTTCGCGCAGAAGGGTTTTACCAAAAGCAAAATGGCTGGCACTTGGATTGAGAATGATGTTTGCCCCGCGTGTTTTGCATCGGAAGGCCGGCCGGACGTCCTGACCTGTGCGCCAGGCATCCTCGCAGATCTCAAAGCCAATTTTCGCCTCCTTGTAATCAATCAGGATATCGCCAACCGGGTAGGAGCTATCCCCGATGTGAATCGACGTGACCTCGCCGGCTTTCCAGGGGACAAACCACCTGGGCTCGTAATGGACGCCATCAAGAGCCATGTATTGCTTCGCGTAGAACCCTTGTATAACGCCGTCATTGACGATGCAGGTCGTATTGTATTTTATGCCATCCACCATCAAGGGTATCCCGATGGCTACCAGTATATCTGTACAGGCCGGGATAATGGTAAGTAATTCTTTCAGGGCCCGGTCGTAGACCCAATCCGCCAAAAAAAGATCTTCACATCCGTATCCGGTAATGCATAGTTCCGGAAGACAAAGAATTTCCACCTTTTCCTCCCTTGCCTGCTTTATAGCTGCAAGGATATGCTGGCTGTTTCCATTCCAGTCAAGAGGTGTTTGGTTGACGGTTGCCGCGGCGATGCGTATCATTTCGGTTATTTTTCAATTAGTTTCAATGAAAGACAGGTTTTCCAGGCAGCATCCTGTTCCGCCTTCTTTTTGCTATAACCGTGCCCGGTACCAAAAGGTTGATCATTAATAATTACTTGCGCAGTAAATTCCCGATGTTGCTCTACACTCTTGATATCAATGATACGAAATTCAATTTCTTTATTTTCCCGTTGTGACCATTCGATAAGGGTACTTTTGTAATTCGGGTTTTCTTTGATCACCTCATCAATATTGAAATAAGGCTGGATCAGGCGGCTTAGAATGAATTGATTGCATCGATTGAATCCCTGGTCGAGATAAACCGCACCGATAAGCGCTTCGAGCGTATCACCATAGAGAGATTTATGCGACATTCTCCCTTTTTTTTGTCGGTCAAATTTAACCAGCGTATTAATTCCCAGCTTTCTGCCAAGGGTATTTAAAGCCTCCCGGTTAACAAGTCTCGAACGTATTTCCGTCAGAAACCCTTCGTCTTTGAAAGGATATTTCTTAAACAGGAAATCTGCCACACAGGCGCCAAGTACTGCATCGCCCAGGTATTCCAGGCGTTCGTTAGACTCTTTCATGCCGCTGCTGTGTTGCCGGGCAATGGAACTATGGATCAAGGCCAATTTATAAATGCGCAGTTGCACAGGGGCATACCCTGTAATCGTGCGAACCGCACGGATAAGTTCCTTGTCGCTTTTTGATCTGTGACGGAAGAGATTCTGCAATCTTCGGACCGCCTGGATCACTATTCCGCTAATTTTCTGAAAATAATGGAGGTGTTGTGACCGCCAAAACCAAAGGTATTACTCAAGACAACATTCAGCTCTTTTTCCTGCGCTTTGTTGAATGTGAGGTTTAGTTTGGTGTCAAGTCCTTCATCGTCGGTGAAGTGGTTGATGGTAGGAGGCACCACATTGTGCTGCATAGCCATAATACATGCTGCCGCTTCAATCGCTCCCGCAGCACCCAGCAGGTGACCGGTCATGGATTTTGTCGAACTTATGTTCAGGTCATACGCATGCTCACCAAAGACTTTTTTAATAGCCAGTGTCTCACTGATATCACCCAGCGGGGTAGAGGTCCCGTGTACATTAATGTAATCCACATCTTCGGGCTTGATACCAGCATTTTTTAATGCATTGACCATAACGTTGGTTGCTCCGAGTCCTTCCGGATGGGGGGCGGTGATATGATACGCATCGGCCGACATGCCGCCGCCGATTAATTCGGCATAAATTTTTGCGCCACGTGCTTTTGCGTGTTCGTATTCTTCCAAAATCAAGGCTGCCGCACCTTCTCCCAGGACAAATCCATCCCGGTCTTTATCAAAAGGTCTGGAGGCTGTTTCGGGAGAATCATTTCTTTCCGATAAGGCTTTCATGGCGTTAAAACCACCTATTCCTGCTTCGGTTACAGCGGCTTCACTTCCGCCAGTGATGGCCACGTCCATTTGGCCAAGGCGGATGTAATTCATGGCATCAATAATCGCATTGGTAGCCGATGCACAGGCCGAAACCGTTACAAAGTTTGGGCCGTGAAACCCGTATTTTATCGAAATGTACCCCGCGCTGATATCTGCAATCATTTTCGGGATGAAGAAAGGATTAAACCTGGGTGTAAAATCACCCAATGTATAACTCTTTACTTCATCCTGAAATGTTTGTAATCCACCGATCCCACTTCCCCAAATCACACCGGCCAGATTGCGGTCTATTTTTTCAAGATCCAAACCTGAATCTTG
>CAYGOW010000193.1:4200-7043 GCA_964351425.1 uncultured Roseivirgaceae bacterium | reverse complement strand
ATCCTCTGGACCTGGCCTATTACCGAATTAAACAAACCGATTTTGACGGACAGTATGATTACTCGAAAATAATCAGGGTGGTCTATAACGAAGGTAATCTTGAAGAATTCAGAGTATATCCCAACCCAACCGTTCAGGAGAATATCAATGCAAGAGGATATGTTCCTACTACACGTGCATCCGTTGAAGTCAAATTGCTTGATGTCATGGGCAAGGTGCACATGGTTAAAGTATTAGATCCAAATGAATTCTTAAATGGATTGAAAATCGACCTGGACTATGCCGTACCTCCCGGGGTCTACATTATTCAGATCAGTGATGGCGCGTCAAATACTCAGCGTAGAGTGGTGATCAGATAAAATATGGCAGATTCTTATGACCTGGTCCTGGTTGGGACCGGGTTTGCTTCTTCGTTTTTTCTTAAAAAATACCTGGAACATCCATCCTCAAAGACAAAACGGATTCTGGTTCTGGAAAGAGGGCGGTTCCATTCACTGAAAGACCGTTTAAAAAATAAGAATGGTGAAATAGAACTGGATATCAAAGCGCCTCTTGAGACGTATCTCTCAGATGCCTCAAAACCATGGATATTCGATCCGAATTTTGGCGGAAGTTCCAATTGCTGGACCGGCTGTACGCCACGATTTCTCCCGAATGACTTTAGATTGCACGACCTCTATGGCGTGGGCATGGATTGGCCCATCCAATATAGTGATATCGAATCTTGTTATACAGAAGCAGAAAATGTAATGGCGGTATCGGGGCCATCTGAAACACCATTCCCTAAAAGCGCTCCCTACCCCCTTCCACCCCACGCATTAAGTACAGTTGATAAACTGATGCAGAAGGAATACGGGGATATGTATATCTCTCAACCCGCTGCACGTGCATCGCAGACAGTCAATGGACGTGCCGCGTGTTGCAGTAGCGCGGTATGTAATTTGTGCCCGGTAAATTCCAAATTTACTATAGAGAATGGGCTAATATCTATTTACGAGGATCCACGTGTCACATTACAATATTCTTCACAGGTCCTCTCCCTTGAAACAACCGCAGGATTAGCCACAGGATTAATTTATAATCACGAAGGAAAAGAAAAGCAGGTGACCGGAGAAACCTTCGTATTGGGAGCCAATGCACTATTCAATGCTCATATTCTGCTTAATTCGGGTGACTCAAATCCGTTGACCGGGGCTGGTATCTCCGAACAAACGGGCATTTTTGGTCATTTCCTTTATGACGGGCTTGAAAACCTTGGGGGAGGATCTGTTATATCAGCAAACGGATTCATGATGTATGATGGCCAACACAGGTCTGAGCGACCAGGTTGCCTCATTGAACATTTTAACACGCCGATTATTAGAAATGAACGAGGCAAGTGGCGCCATTTGTCACTCTTTAAATTTATCTTCGAAGATCTCCCGGATAATAAAAACCGCGTAGTACAGTCTGACAATCCGTATAAACCGCGCGTAGAATATGAAGGACATAGCGACTATGTAAATGCCGGATTAAAGGCGCTTCCAGATCAAATCAATAAGTATTTTTCTATTCTCCCGATTGAATCCTATCATCTTGACCCATCCCCGCAACCAACAGAGTACCATATCTGTTCGACTGCCCGTATGGGAAATACACGTTCAGATGGTACGGTTGACCGGTATCTGGTCCATCATGACTTCAGAAATGTACTTGTCTTAGGTAGCAGTGCATTTCCAACGGTAACACCTGCGAACCCAACCTTAACACTGTCTGCTCTTTCAATACACGCAGCGAATCATTATCTTTCTTAAAAGGACATGACCCGGCGCAGATTCATCATCGGACTTTTCGCATTGATAGCTACCGTTATCGGTACTACTATTCTGGTGATTCCATTCAACAAAGTGGTCAGCAAAATTCTACACAAGAACCTTGCTTTCCTTAACCTGGAACCGACCGCCGTTGACAACTTCGTCAAAGATATAATCGCCACCAAATACTATGACCGGAAAAGCTTTGGATGGAAAAAGCAATTGTTCGTGCGCATATTCCACTTCTTCGATAATCCCTGGGTTCCCCTTCCGGGTAAAAAACGCTACGAGCAATATTGCGGGTTTTTTGTAAGCGACTTCCTCCTTTCAACTGATTTTTTTCTCAATAAAATGGATGAGAAAAAGCAGGTAAACTACCTGGCACTCTATGAACCTTATAAACGGCCTTGTGCCAACCCTTTTTCTAACTTATTTTACCCTACTGTATGAGTGACAAAAAAGAGTTTCTGAACTATATCCATTATTTCAGGGGATTTGCCATACTCATTATTCTTGGAATCCATGTCAGAATGGTTTATCCATGGGCTGAGGATGATTTCAATAAACAGCTTTTAATTACTTTACTGGATAACGGAACCGTGCTATTTGTTTTTATAGCTGGCTTTCTGTTTCAATATCTCAGTAATAAATACAGCTACCTTCCCTATGTCAAAAGGAAGTTCAAGTTTGTGGTACTACCCTACCTGATCGTATCCATACCGGCGATTGCCAATCGCTTATTTCTGGAGCCTGGTACCTGGGAACCTGATTTTTTGATGGATTCATCCACCCTGACAAAAGGAGCTTACTTAATTGCTACAGGTAAACACCTTGGCCCGTTCTGGTTCATACCGATGATCATCTTGTTTTACTTTATATCCCCCGTGTTTGTCGCGATTGACAAACCCTGGTTTTATAAATTTATCTTCCCAATTCTATTAATTGGAACGCTTTTCACGTATCGATTTGGTTATTTTTCAAATTCCATCGATTCGGCAATTCACTTTCTCCCCGTTTATATTTTCGGGATTTTTGTGAGCCGGTACCGCC
>CAYGOW010000193.1:258-4190 GCA_964351425.1 uncultured Roseivirgaceae bacterium | reverse complement strand
TGTATTTACAGAGGGTAAAGATTGGCCTGTTCTCATTATGCTTTTGCTTTATGTCCTATTGGCCATACTGGAAGTAACAGGTGTTTTACCAGTCTACCGCCTCAATTCCGCAGCAGATGCTGCCTCTGACTTATACTTTGGTTTTAATTCACCCAAATTACGAATGATGCTACTATGCCTCATTCTGATGAAATTCTTTTATAAGATTCAGCACATCAATATGCCTGTACTGAAGCTATTAGGTGATTACAGTTTTGGCCTTTATTTCATACACCTCTATGTGATCATTATCCCGGATACGCTCTACAGAAAACTGATTAACCCGGAGCCCGTATTCTCAATCTTTCTGTACCTGGGAATGCTGATGCTCACTGTCATTATTTCCTTGTCAATTATCTGGGTGACAAAGAGAATATTCGGCAAAAATAGCAGAATGCTGATTGGCACCTGATCAGGAAAAGCGGCGATAAAATGGGTCAGTCGCCATTTCAAGCATCTGTTTGTCTCCTGAGCTATCGCCATAGGCATAGATACGCTCATAGTCATCAGGATCGATAATCTCTAAGATCCTGACACGTTTCTCGGGTCCAAAACAGTTTCTGCCTTTAATTTTTCCTGTAAGCCTTCCTTCCTTAAGCTTAAGAATAGTAGAAATCAATTCGATTTCCTGAGCCTCTGCCCACGGAGCTATCCAGGCAGCTGCTGAAGCACTAACAACAATTATACGGTGATTCTGTGACCGATGCCATTCCAAACGATCAATGGCTTCATTACGGAGTATTTCGGGTATTACTTCCAGGGAGAATGCTTTCCCTTTGGCCAAAAACGTATTAATATCTTCTCCCTTTAAAAAGTAAGTTATGACCAATTCCTTGGCCACCCAGTTCTTGATCAATTTGAGTTTGTATGCCACCAGGACAGGAGACAATAATGCCATCCCCAGATAAAACCTCACGGGACCTACATAAAATTTTAGAAATTCGATTAAGGTATCACGCGTTGTAAGCGTGCCGTCAAAATCAAAAAGTGCCAGGCTTTTCACAATTTCATCCGCTTAAATATTGGTTCAGGAATGGTACGGATGATAAGCATAATCCAGCGCCACATCCATAATACATAAATTGTGTTTTTTCGCTTCCGAACTGCCTTATATGTTTTGCGTGCCACTTGTTCCGGATTGGCCGTCAAAGGACCGGGCAAGGTCAGATGCTCCGTCATTCGGGTTGCAACGAATCCTGGCTTGACGGTTAATACATGTACCCCTTTTTTATACAGGCGATTTCTCAACCCTTGAAGATATAAAGTAAATCCACCCTTCGCACTTCCGTACAGATAATTGCTCTGTCTTCCCCGCTCACCAGCCACGGAACTGATCCCGACGATGGTTCCTTGTCCTGCCTCCTCATAGCGATTAGCCAGAATATTCAAAATCGAAACCGCCCCTACATAATTGGTCATTAAAATCATATTGGCCTGAGCCCAATCCTGCTGAGCTTTTTCCTGTTCGCCCAGTAACCCAAAGATGCATATAGTGATATCCGGCAGTTCAGGTAACGAATTTACAAACTCATCATGCTCATCAGGAGCCGTCGCATCAAAGCGGAATGAAAGAACATTCTGTTGATAGCGTATTTCAAGGTCAGACTGTAAATCAGCCAGCTTTTGTTCATTCCGGCCTGCCAACCAAACTGAATACCCATTGCCCGCATATTCACGAGCAAGTGCCTGTCCGATATCTGAATATGCTCCGAGTAGTAATACGTTTTTCATTTATCTGATATACAGTCGTTTAGCCATTAGTGAGGAAAATTTTTCGGATGGATCATATCGCTTTAAAACGGCAACAAATTCGTCAAACCGCGGATATGAATTCTTAAAAAAATCAGCATTCATTCTGGCATCCTTTGTAAGGTATAAACGCCCACCGCAATCCGCAACTATTTGATCCAGTTCATTTAAAAAATCAAACAAGCCTTCTTCTATAGGAAAATCCATCGCCAGCGTAAACCCTTCCATGGGAAACGAAATCAGGCTCTCCTGTGGTCCGAATACTTTCAGCACAGTCAGGAATGAGCCCATATTCCGGTCCGAAATCTTCTTCATAATAGTAATGAGGCCTTCTTTGGCATCCAGAGGAATTACAAACTGGTATTGAACAAAGCCCTTTTTGCCATACATACGATTCCAGGAGTGAACAAAATCCAGTGGATAAAAGTAAGGGTCATAATGTACCAATCCTTTTTGAATGGACTTAAGGTTTTTTCCGTAAAAAAGCATATTGAAGGCTTTAACGGAGAATTTATTTAACACAAATGACGGCAGATTGAACGGAACGGATAGTTTAGGATCTCCATGAACCGGGAAAGGATTATCTTTTAATTTATCCGTAAGCTCATTCTGCTTCGCATGCTCACCTAACATCA
The DNA here is from genome assembly GCA_964351425.1 of uncultured Roseivirgaceae bacterium. GTDB lineage: Bacteria > Bacteroidota > Bacteroidia > Cytophagales > Cyclobacteriaceae > JAUILA01. Next base: position 1,767 of record CAYGOW010000193.1, on the reverse strand, counting down.
GGATGCTCCGACCAAAATGCTTTCCTTTCTTTAAACAATCGATCCATGCAACCGAATAGGTATACTCCTTATACGTTTGAAAATGTTCCAGTAATTCCTCGAGATTTCTCGCCTTAACCTGCGTTTGGGTAATATACGCCGATTCAATTCTCTTCAACCTGAAACGGACTGCCATGATTATCCCTGTTAATCCCATTCCTCCGCATGTTGCCTGAAACAGGTCAGGTTGCAGCTCGGGCCCGCAGGAAGTAATTTCACCTGAGGATAACATTATATCAAGCCGTTCGACATGATTTGAGAAAGACCCGTCCACATGGTGATTTTTACCATGAATATCTGATGCCACAGCCCCTCCTACCGATATAAATTTTGTTCCGGGTGTAACTGGTAAAAACCAACCCCTTGGTACAATTATCTTTAGAATTTCATCCAGTGAAAGTCCGGCCTGGCATTCAAAAACGCCCAGGTCCTCATCAAAGCGCAGCGCTTTATCATATTTCTCCGTACCTATAATGGTCTCATTCAACGACGCGTCTCCATAACAGCGTCCAAGACCGCGGGCAATGAGTTGTGCTTTACCGGAAACCTGTTTACGGAGTTCACCCGGCGTACCAAAGTAAAACAAATCAGCTTCCTTCACCGGGTACTCACTCCAATTCGTAACTGCCGTTTTCATACTGTTTTCACAAAATAAATGATCAGCAAAAAACTTGCTACCCAACCAGCCAATGTGACATGTATAAACTTGTCATTATATAATATTCTTGTTGGGCTGCCACTCCTGTTCTCCACCAGCGTAATTTGAATATATCTCATGACACCTGCGATGACAAAGATCGTCGTAAAGTATAAATGTTCCGTACCAAATTTCAAACTTACTTCAGGAGATATAGTATACATTAAATAGGACACGATAATAATCCCGGATAGCATCGTCAGAATTGAATGTATGAAGTCAAGATTATATTTCTGTACCGACGAGCGTAACGAAACGCCGGACTTGTTATATTCCAGAATATCGTCCCTGCGTTTGGCCAGAACAATAAAGAGTGAAAGAAGAAATATCATAATGATCAGCCAATGTGAGATAAATACATCGGCTACAATACCACCGGCAATAACCCGAAGGACAAAACCGGTTGCTACAATAAGTAAATCTAAAATCGCTACCCGCTTGAGACCCAGGCTATAGGCAATATTTAGCACGAAATACGCTGACAAAATATAAGTGAAGAGCGGATTTAAAAACCATGAAAGTCCAAACCCCACAATGGCGCATACAAACATTACAACCCATGCAACTTTAACATCCACTTTGCCCGCAGCAATAGGCCTGAATTTTTTTTCCGGATGTTTACGATCAGACTCCACATCACGGACATCGTTTAAAATGTAAATGGCGCTGGCTACGAGACTGTACGCCACAAAGCCACCAATAACGTGGAACAACTTGTCCGTATTAAATAATTCTCCGGCAAAAAAAATCGGAATGAATAGAAACGAATTTTT
>CAYGOW010000193.1:0-236 GCA_964351425.1 uncultured Roseivirgaceae bacterium | reverse complement strand
ATTGAGGGATTCGAAGTAAACCTGAAACTGTTTTCATTTGACTAGTGGTCTCAATTGGTACGTTGAAAATTTGTCTTTATGATATAAGGTGTCCAGGTAATAGTTCGTCAAAATAATGTCTCTTGGTTGGAAGGCGTTATTAGTCATTCTGTAGCGAATCGCTTTATCAGGATTCAGGAGGTCGTCCATAATAAATATGCGCTTCGTGGTACTCCCATTTTTAAGAAGTTTCATGC
>CAYGOW010000192.1:0-7046 GCA_964351425.1 uncultured Roseivirgaceae bacterium | reverse complement strand
GGGTTTTCACCGTATCGCAGGGCTTTAGCGGGAGAATAACTTTTCTTAAATACATCATTCCGGTCTCCATCTTTAAAAAAGTTGTAGATGGCCGTGTCATAATGTGAACTGATGGCAAACGCATCAGCCGCAAATTTTTTCCTGTGATCCAGTGTAGTCGCCCCGTTATGCTCTTCGAGAATCGCTGCGGCGGCATCGTACTGGTTTCGAGATGAAATAATAAAAACGTCACGGAAATTTTTGGCCGCCGCCCTGATCAGGGAAATTCCGCCTATATCGATTTTCTCAATGATTGCAGACTCGTCAGCCCCGGATGCGACTGTTTCCTCAAAAGGATACAGGTCAACAATGACCATATCAATATCCGGTATGTCAAATTCTTTTGCCTGATCCACGTGCGAATCATCGTCACGCCGGTACAATATTCCCCCGAATACCTTTGGGTGCAGGGTCTTTACGCGTCCTCCAAAGATCGACGGGTAGGTGGTCATGTCTTCCACCGCGGTCACCTTAACATTAAGACCTTCAATAAACTTCTGAGTTCCACCGGTTGAATAAATCTTCACCCCGTGTTTTTCTAGTAATCGGATTATTGGCTCGAGATTGTCTTTGTAAAAAACGGAAACGAGTGCAGATTTAATTTTTTTTACTGGCATGCCTGTTTAGGTATTTCTTAGCGGGCCGGGAGGCCTTCATTTCATTAAAGGTGCAAAACTATACATTTTTAAGCATTGACTCGATAACCTCAGGATAATATTGATATTCCAGGACATGGACTTTTTTTGCAATGTCCTGTGGACTGTCTTCCGGGTCAACCGCGCAATGGGCCTGCAGGAGAATATTTCCTTCATCGTAGCACTCGTTCACCAGGTGAATGGTAATCCCTGTTTCTTTGTCGCCACTTTCCTTTACGGCCTGGTGGACGTGGTCCCCGTACATTCCTTTTCCCCCATATTTAGGCAGCAAGGCCGGATGTATATTCACGATTTTATCCGGGAATGCCTGAACCAGTGCGGGCGGGATAAGCCAGAGAAACCCTGCAAGCACAACCAGGTCTATCTCCTCTTCATTCAGTCGGGTCAGCACCTCTCCTTCTTTTAATTCTTTTTTATTGAATACCTCGGCCGGAACATTCAGCATGCGTGCCCGCTCGAGTACATACGCATCGGGATTATTGGACATGACCAGCGTGACCCTTCCTTCCGGATGGTCGCTGAAGTGTTTAATAATTCGTTCGGCATTCGTACCGCTGCCCGATGCCAGGATTGCGATTTTCTTCATGGACATGAAATTAAAAAAGGGCCATACTCAGGATGCCCAGCAACATGACATATTTACAATACTTACTTAAAAACCCAAATTCGCGTACCGTATCCGCTTTGCTCAGGCGGTAGGACAAATACGCCAGCGGGAATATAAGTCCGACCGATAACATCGCCAACTTTGTCCCTACATAATAATAGGAAAGGATACCCATAGTGATGACAAACATTACCGAGAGTCCGTAGATGACCCATTTGGTCCGCCGGATTCCCCAGATTACCGGCATCGTACGGCACCCGAAAGCGGTATCCCCTTTTACATCCTCCATGTCCTTGATGATTTCGCGGATCATGGTAAAGCTGAAAGCGAACGCCGAGTAGGCCAACACCAGGGTATGGCCTGCGGGGAACAGTAGGTGTATGACATATATTGATATTCCTGTTAGCAGAGCTACGCTAAAATTGCCAATAAACGGGAGCCGCTTAAGCTGGTTGGAATATAACCACAGGAGACCCACCGAAAACACATTAATCAACCCTATTTTCCATGACAGAAAGAATCCAATCAGGATGCCGGTAAAACTAAAAAGAATGTGAAAGAACATAGCGACGCGTCGTCGCAGTTCCCTCCCAATGACCACACGATGGGGCTTATTGATCAAGTCAATCTTCACGTCATAGTAATCATTGATGATATATCCGGCTGCCGCGATCAGGACAGAAGCCAAAGAAAGGAGAAATAATTTCGGGGAAAAGAAAATATCTTCAGGCGATAGTTTGCCTGACGCCAGGAAAAGAACAGCCCCATACTGAGCCAGTACAATGATCAGCAGGTTCCATATCCTCGTTATTTTGAGGAGGCCTGCCATAAAATAGCCGTTCTGAGATGTATCCGCCATCGGGAGTAATTTAATCAAAGGTACTCCCGATGGCGGTTACTGACAACCCCTAAAATTTAATTGCCAGGGTTAACAGGAAATTTCTCAATGCCTGTGGATAATAATAATTCTCCCGGACTACATAATCCGGCCCGCCCTGGTAGCCAAACGTATACCCATTTGAAGAATATTCCTCGCTAAATACATTATTGACCAATAGCGTCAGGGACAATTCCTTCAACACGGTATTCCGTAAAACGTATCGTAACCGTAGGTCATTCACAAAGTAGGCATCCAGACTCCGGGCATCATTTCCTGTATTATCCAGGAATTGCTTTCCCACATATTTGCTTAACAACGCCAGCTCAAAGGAATCATCCCCGATCACATCGTCAAGGAAATGCCAGCTCAGCTGGGAAGCCGCGATGACATTGGGCGAAAAGGCAATATCGGTATCGGAATAGGTGTTTTCAATAATAGTAAATTCATCAAATGCCGGTCCGTAATCATAAATCACTTCGGTAAATTCATCGATCCGGTTTTGACTAAATGTTCCGTTTACCTGCCAAAAAAGATCGTTAGCCAACGGAATGGACGCCTGCAATTCGATCCCGGCTCGATAGCTGCGGTCCACATTACGCCGAAGCGATGAGCCTACATCATTCAACTCACCCGTGAGAACTAATTGGTTTTTATAATCCATCAGGTAGGCATTGGCTTCGAATGACACACGTCCCTGACGGCGATAACCCAATTCGATGTTTCGAAGCGTTTCGTGCTCGGGCGTCGTTTCCGAATCAATGAAATCATTCCGTACCGGCTCGCGGTTGGCGATGGCAAATGAACCATAAATACTTGACCGGTCATCCACTTCGTATGTCGCACCAAACTTCGGATTAAAAAAATTATAGGTAGCATTCACATCAATCCCACGAAGATCGCTGTCCACACCATATGTCTGATAGTCGATAAATCGATATTGCAAATCGCCAAAAACGGTCAGCCGCTCACTCAATTCAATATCCGCCTTCAGGTAGGTATTAAAATCCTCCTTCTCCCCGACATTGTCATAGTATCGGTAATCTTTCGGGAACGGGGTGGCAACCTCCGCCCATATAACTTCACCGAAGTGATCTCCGTCGTAATAATTCCAGGCGCCTCCCCATGTCAGCTGAAACTTTCGTTTTGGCCTGTATTGCAAAGAAAAGGTTGTCCCGTAGAAATCATTATCCAGCCATCTCCGTCTGACCAGATCGGTTTGTTCGATCGTACTGTCTCCGATTACCGGTGGCGTCACACCATAATCCTCAAAATCATCCTGTCTTCTGAATTGCTCAAAAAACCCGCGTCCGTAGGTATAATGGAGCGCCATGGTTCCGGTCAACCGGTCAGAAAACCGGTGTGACATATGCAGCTGGTAATGGTCCTGCTTATAATCATCTACCTGATTGTCGTACAAGTACCAGTTGAAGGTGCGACCTGCTGTGCGCATGTTCATGGCTTGTTCCGCATCGAGGCCATTGTTGATGATCACCTCCTCAATACCTTCCTGATCATTCTCCAATACAGCCTCCGGTGTACCGTACCAGCTCTGGTAGGTGACTTCAGAGCCACCAAAGACAATCCCTTTGATCATGGTCTTTTCACCATAATAGCCGGCCGAAAAGTAATAGGCACCGAGGTCCGACGAGGCCCGGTCAATATATCCATCGCTGTTTATTTTGGACAAACGTCCGTCGATCGTCCAGTGCCCGTTCAAAAGTCCCGTACCAAAATTCAGGGTATGGCGACGCGTGTTAAAGGACCCGATGGTATTGATAAATTCCCCATGCGGATCTTCAGCGCGCTGATTGGTCTCCAGATTTATGGTACCTCCAAAAGCTCCGGCTCCGTTGGTCGAGGTCCCCACACCGCGTTGCACCTGGATACTGTTGGTGGAAGAAACAAAGTCCGGAATATTCACCCAGAATACGCCTTGCGATTCGCTGTCATTGAGGGGCACACCATTGATCGTCACATTGATCCGGGTGGCATCACTTCCCCGGATTCTCAGCCCGGTATAGCCCACGCCTGCGCCGGCATCCGAGGTGGTCACTACGGAAGGAGTAAAATTCAATACATATGGCAAATCCTGCCCGTTGTTGAGCTTCTCTATTTCCTGTTTTTCCAGATTCTCGTATGTCACTGGCATTTGGCCCGACGCCCGGGTGGAAGTAACAATCACCTCATCCGCCACCAGTGTGGAGGGAGTCATGTCAAATGTAATGGTCCGACTCTCTGTCAGTTCCACCGTCTGCCGGCGTGCCTGATAGGAAATATGCGAGAGCACCAGCTCATAGGACCCTTGTGGTATCCCTCGCAGGACAAATTCTCCTTCAGCATTTGAGGTAACACCTTTGTTCAACTCAGGTATGCGCACGTTGGCGCCCTCGATGAGTGTTTGGTTTGTGGCGTCGCGAACAGTCCCGGTAATGGTCAACTGTGCCGACGCGTGTGATACGATGCCTGTAAAAAGCACCAGTAACATCCATTTCATAATAAAAGTAGTTTTTGTGTTAAACAAGACAGGAAACAGGGGATCTTCCTGTATTCGTTAACATCCCTTTCCCTACGCCAGTATTACCTGGATCAGGTCTCGGCCGGATTTTCTATCCGGCCCTGGGTATAATCTCAGCCCGTAATTGAGGGCACCCCTAATAGTTCAAAGCTACTAAATGCTTTGCGCTTCACATAAAGTTTCTGGTATTATCGACTGCTTTTGATATCAATTTCATACGCTTCAGCCAACAGGTCAACCAGTAAAGGCGCATCTATGTCTTTTAATGATTTATAAATTCGCAAGGCTACCTGTTTTCTCGAGCCCGTCTGCAAATAACCGTCATGTTGCATCTTGTTTCCCTGGCAGAAACCAAACGCAACGCCATCGCCCGGCTTCAGCCTTCCCCAGGGAATGGAAGCGGGCCAGATATAACATATTCGCTTAAACCGGGAGTAAAAAGGAACATTGTAGGACAAATGTTCGCGAATATCCGGAAGAGCCGACAGGGTTATCATGCGTAGCTCTTCCGTAATTCGTTTTTCAGTTCCTTCCAGGTAATCGAAAAAATCGTCGACGGACCGAAAATTTACCGACTGAAATTTATTCATTATTCGGTCGAATCGAACGAACGGGGTCTTCGGGCTGCTCAATTAATTGAACGGCGTCTGTCTTCAGCAAGTCCAGCGCTACCTCTATGGCTTTCAGCAGTTGCGGGTCCTTCCCGGCAATCACCTCAGCCGGTGTTTGAACTACTTTGTAGTCCGGCTCCACGCCTTCATTCTCAACTGCCCACTCACCTTCGACATTGAAAAATCCTCCCCGCGGTGCGGTAATATTTCCGCCATCCATCAATCCGGGTACATCCCAGATACCAACCAGGCCACCCCAGGTGGTGGTCCCGACGAGCGGACCAATATTTTTCTTTTTAAACATATAGGGCAGATAGTCCCCTCCGCTTCCGGCCATTTCGTTAATGACCATAACTTTTGGTCCAAACAGTGCGGCCGCAGGGCTGGTAAAGGGTTGTTTATCTCCAACCGGATTATTGAAATACCCCATCAGGTCCCGGTCCAGTAAATCCACGATGTAATCCGCGGCTGATCCCCCGCCATTGAAGCGTTCGTCAATGATGGCCCCTTTCTTATGTTTTTGAGCAAAATAATAGCGGTTAAAGTTCGTATACCCCTCAAATCCGGTATTGGGCAACCAGACATACGCCAGTTGTCCGTCACTCATCTCATCCACTAATCGCCGATTGGACTCAATCCAGTCATACTGGCGTAACCCTCCTTCGCTACTTACCGGCATGACATCCATTTCCCGAATCGCAGTACCATTAGGCGATGAAGCCAATCCGATACGTGTTACCTTATTCGCTGTTTGCCCAAAATATGAGTAAAAATTGCGGTCTGCAGATACGGGCTCACCATTCACACGAACCACATAATCACCTGCCTTCGCATCAATACCCGGTCCGCTGAGTGGTGCGCGAAGATTTGGATTCCAGCTTTCCCCGTTGAATATTTTGGTGATGCGATACCCATCGCCTGTATGCGCTATGTCAACACCGAGAAGTCCCACTGGGACATTTTCCACATCCGGATAATCACCTCCCCCAACAAAGCTGTGACCGACCGAGGTTTCTCCCCCCAGGATATCCAATACAAAATTAAGATCGTCCCGGTGACGGATGTGCGCTACCCAGGGAGCATACATGGTATTCACCCAGTCCAAATCCAGTCCATGTACATTCTCTACATAAAAATAATCACGTTGATAACGAACGGCTTCTTTAAATATCTGGGCATATTCACTTGCCGGATCCACATATACTTTGATATCCGAGGTAGCCAGTCCCTGTTCGCCCGGATCAATCGGACCATCCGCGGGAGCAATCCCGAAAGACCCGTTTTGAACATAAAGCATTTTACTTCCATCCGTCGTAAAAACAAACCCGCTAATTCCCGTTCCGACTTCTTTCGGTTCGCGGTCCTTCAGTACAAATTTGTGCAGCGTTAACCCGGGAGCACCTGGTTTCGCTTCGGTGAAATAGACCGAGCCTTCCGGGCCGGCTTCAAGGGCTGTATAGTTTGACGAGGGAACCGGAAGGGCGATAATCCGGGCACCAATATTTGTAAAATCCACCTTGACGGATGGTTTTGCAGGTGTATCATCTTTTTTCCCTTTTTTGTCATTCTCCTCGGGAGAATCTTTTTTGGCTTCTTCTTCATCGCTTTCTGTCAATAAGGGTGAAGGCTCGGATGGATCGAGCACCGCCATATAAATAGCACTGTTGACCTGAGGTGCATAGGAAGTCATATCAAGCCAACCAACACTGAGGCCATAATCCGTGCTGCTCATAAAATA
>CAYGOW010000191.1:6186-7065 GCA_964351425.1 uncultured Roseivirgaceae bacterium | reverse complement strand
GTGATCGCCAAAACATCCCTTTATTGCTGCAGATCGCCGGGATTTATGATAATGACCTTAAGCGGCCTGACCTGGCCCTGCCCTATTATGATGAAGCAAAGACTATTTTCAAAAAATTTCAATCCACAAGCTATGGCGAAGCATTCGAACTAATTATGCCGGTAGATGAAACTCCGGATATTTATTACGAGCTTTTTATAAAACGGGCGGATCTGAATCTGCGCCTGGCCAATTACGAGGAAGCCATTACGGACTGTAACTGGTCGATCCTTTTACGCCCGGAAAGAGTCGCCCCGTACCTGATGCGTGCACGTGCCTATACGCAAACGGGTGTAGTCTCGCGTGCCTGTCGTGACTGGGAATCCGCTGCCTCACTGGGCTCCAATGAAGCCGACCGGCTGCTTCGGGAGAACTGTCGATTAAATTGACAGATTATATTAAATTAGTAGCTTTTTACGGATCGAATTGATTAATTTACCTCTGATGTTTCTAAACGAATCCGATATCGCTTCAGTTAAAAAAAGCTACCTGCATATCTTACGGTTATTTCTTGATAAAGAGGAAATTAAGAGTAAATATGTAACCTGTCTTTTGAAGTGGGGCATGCATCTCCGCCTTGATAAATATGACCTGGCTGATATGGATACTACTGAGTCCTTCGCCAATGATACAGAGACGGAAAAAGCAGAAGCCATCTACCATTTGGTGTACATGATCTACCTTGACAATAAGATTGAGGACGTGGAGCTGGAAGTGGCGTCCATTTATGCCAATGCACTTGGTTTCGATAAGTCGTTTGTTGCGGACTTATTCAAATCTTTGGTTACTGCTCCTGCCGACGGGGCAAACCCACGTGAAGTACGCGAAGAGATTTCCGAC
>CAYGOW010000191.1:0-6176 GCA_964351425.1 uncultured Roseivirgaceae bacterium | reverse complement strand
ACTTCCTTCGCCTCTATGGAAAAAAGTAGTTCCGGGTCTGCCCAACCATTATCTCCAAAAGCATATAAAGCAATGCTTGCTGCCACGATCATGGCAAGCAGTATGGCTTTTATTGACGGTACGGCTTTAAATGTCGCCTTGCCAGTCATCCAGGATGATTTAGTGCTTAATGGCACCCAGCTTCTTTGGATTGTAAATGGCTATATGATTTTCCTATCCTCGCTAATGCTCACCGGGGGCGGATTGGGAGATTTTTACGGCCGAAAGAAAGTTTTTATTGCCGGCATACTCCTTTTCAGCTTTGCTTCTGCATTATGTGGTATGGCACAGGATGGTAACTGGCTCATAGCATTTCGTTGTGTACAAGGTGTAGGCGCTGCCCTGATGATCCCGGGTAGCCTCGCATTGATCACCGCCCTCGTACCACCAGGCAGACGCGGGAAAGCCATAGGTTGGTGGTCCATGTTCAGTGCACTAACCACGGTCCTCGGGCCCATAGTAGGCGGATGGCTCGCTGGAAGTGGTCTTTGGCGCATAATCTTCTTCCTGAATATCCCTCTTGCGTTAATCGCTATCTACTTGCTGGTACGCCTGGTCCCGATCCCCGTTCATCCTACCCGGGAGAAACTGGATTGGCAAGGAGCCATTTGGGCTACTATGATGCTGGGAGGAATTAGTTACGGTATTATCGAGGCGGGAGAATCCGGCTTTGATCAGCGAAAGGTTCTCATATCGCTGGCAATTGGCGCTTTAGCTGCGGTATTCTTTATCTTCCGACAAATCCGCGCAACAGCCGCCATGTTGCCCCCTGCCCTCTTCAGATCGACTGACTTCACTATCGGGAATTTTATTACTGCCCTGATGTATGCTGCCCTGGGGGGATTTCTTTTCTTTTACCCGCTGAACCTCATACAAGTCCAGGGGTACAGTCCGCAGGTGGCAGGCATGACCATGATTCCATTTGCTATACTCATTGCCGGCATGAGCTGGGTAACGGGAAAATGGGTAGACCAAATAGGCCCGCGTTTTCTCCTGATTATTGGCCAAATGTTGCTAGCCATTGGATATTTTCTTTTTTCAATGCCCGAACTCACCGCAGGCCCTCAGGAATATTTCAGCACCTACTTCATCCCAATCTTGTTTTTAGGAACCGGGATGGGAATGAGCGTTGTCCCTGTAACGACAGCTGTAATGAATAGCATTCCTGAGACACGAAGCGGCACAGCCAGCGGTGTCAACAATACCATAGCAAGAGCCTCCCAGGTCATTGCCATCGCGGTAATGGGTGGTATGGCCCTGTCTGTTTTCCGGGAGAATGTGGTCAATTACCTCGGGCAATACGGCCCCGAACTCCTTGATATACCCGGATTGAGTCAGGAATTATCCAGACTTGCCGAGGCCAGCTTACCACAGTCAGCCGATTCTTCGGATAAAGTCATTTTCAACGACGCGGTGAGGTTTTCGTTTATCACCGTATTCCGAATGGCAGCTCTTATTGCCTCCATCATGACTGCCTTAAGTTGCCTGCTTACCTACCTGTTTATCAAACGCAGGAAATAAAACAGTGTGACAGGGTTACCTATCCCGGGGTTGATGTATATACCCATGATCGCATTTTTTAAACTGCCTGTGGACTTATTTTTTAGTAATACGAGCGATCAACGTAATTTGAATTATCACAGGGTCTAACTTAACAGGAAGCAAAGGGATATGGTCCGGTCAGTTTGCTGAACCGGTCCATCCCGCTTCTGTTGCTTCTCTTCATTTTCCAACTTTTATTTATCCGCTATTTCCATGACCGAGTGCTGCTAGCTTGTATCGTCATAAGCAGAAATAAAGGGAAATCAATTGTCTTCAGGTAGATATACACGTGATAAATACATAATTCTCGTATGTTTGCCACATGGAGTTTAGCCATGATGTATTCCTGAATAACCTTGCCCAAACCACCCAATCACCTTTTTTGATTGATATCGAAAAGGCAGAAGGCATCTACCTGTATAGTCCGGATGGCAAATCCTATATGGATCTTATTTCGGGCGTAGCGGTCAGTAACATCGGACACAGACATCCGCACGTTATAGAAGCCATTCACCAACAACTGGAAAAACATCTTCACGTCATGGTTTATGGAGAATTCGTACAGTCTACACCGAATCTGCTGGCGCATAAACTCATCTCAATGCTTCCAGAATCGTTAAACTGTTGCTACTTTACCAACAGCGGGACTGAAGCCAACGAAGGCGCACTAAAGCTTGCCAAACGATTTACCGGGAGAACTGAGTTGGTGGCATTTCGCGGGGCCTATCACGGAAGTACCCATGGTTCGCTCAGTGTAAGCGGGAATGAGAAAAAGAAAGCCGCTTTTCGTCCTCTTTTACCTGATATACGCTTTCTAACCTTTAATGACAGCCAGCAACTCAATCAAATAACTGAAGAAACAGCCGCTGTAATTATAGAACCTGTTCAGGGAGACGCCGGGGTTAGGATTCCATCTGCTGATTTCATGACTGCATTGCGCAAACGATGTACAGAGGTGGGAGCTTTGCTCATCTTTGATGAGATTCAAACGGGAATCGGACGAACCGGTAAATGGTTTGCTTTCCAGCATTTTGATATAACGCCGGATATTCTGACTACAGCCAAAGCGCTTGGGGGTGGACTTCCCATTGGCGCTTTCATTTCATCCCGGGAAATGATGCAATCCCTTACCCATTCTCCACCATTGGGTCACATAACCACCTTCGGAGGAAACCCCGTTTCCTGTGCTGCGGCAATTGCCACACTGGAAGTGATCGAGCGTGAGCAATTACTCATACAAGTAGAAGAAAAGGGCCGGCTATTTGAAGAACAGCTCCAGCATTCACGTATTGTTGAGATTAGGCGCATAGGCCTGATGTTCGCCATTGAGTTCTCATCCAGCGAAGAAGTGGCAAAAATTGTCTCCTACTGCCTGGCAAATGGACTAATTTGCTTTTGGTTTCTTTCCAACCCAAACAGCTTCCGTATTGCTCCTCCTTTGACAATTACCCGAGAAGAAATAAAAAAAGCCTGTCAGATTATCCAACAGGCATTTAATTCACTCTGATACTTTTCTAAGAAGCCGTAGAAGAAGACTTCTTCGCTTTTACTTCCCTGTAGTATCCATACCCCTTAAACGATTTACCTGAAGCATCCGGAGTCACATCGTTAAGTGCCACGGCAAGGTTCTTCATTGTCCCGTTAAGTTTCATTTTATTAATGGATGTAATCTCTCCTTTTTTACTGTACTTAAGGCGCAGTACATAAACATTCAGGTCCGTATACCGACTGATCAGCAGGGAGTCGCTCACCAGGTCAGTAGGCGCATTATCAATAACTACATAGTCATAATTCTCTCTGCCCCAGTTAATCAACTGTTCCAGTGGTCCATTGTTAATTAATTCAGCCGGATACATGGGAATTGGTCCTGCCGAAATGAAATCCAGCCCCTTCACACGTGTGGTACTTATAATCTCATCAATCGTGTGTTTATTATTTAAAAAGGTGCTTAATCCCTTATCATTTTTCATCTGCATTACCTTGTGCATGCGAGGCTTGCGCATATCGGCATCAATAAGTAATACACGTTTATTATTTATCGCGAGAATGGAAGAGAGATTACTGCTGACAAAGGTTTTGCCTTCACGCACATACATAGAATTGACACCGATAACCTTATGATCGGCTGATTTTAACATGTATTGAATATTTGTCCTCAAGCCCCGGAAAGACTCTGTAATGGCCGCCTGAGGGTAAACGACAACAGGTAATTCTTCTTTGAATTTGCTGTGCACCAATTGGCCGGCCACCTTCACGGCAAGCATAGATTCTGCTTCCGGAACGGAAGCAATTCGTTCATCCAGTTTATCCATAACGAACATAAATGCCACCGGGATACCGAGTCCAATTACTAATCCAATGATTATCCATTGAAACTGAGCCGGTCCGATCCGGATGGCCGTCTCGATACGTGCCGGATCCAGTATTTGGGCATCCGGATTGTTAGAAGCCTTAGCAATCCCAACCTCAGCCTTTCGCTGAAGCAGGTAGGTATACAATTCATTATTAAGATCAAAATCACGTTTAATATTGACCAATTCCTGTTCTTTTTCCGGCAGGCTTGATAACTGCTGATTAATTTGCTGTTTCTGCGCAACAATATTATTTAATTCACTCCGGGTATTCGAAAGAAGATTGCCGATATTTTCCTCCAAAACATCGCGTGTATAGGCTATTTCCCTTTCCAGTGTCACCAGTTGTGGATTGGTTTCCTGAACAGTGTACGACAATACTTCTCGGCGGGCATTCAGGTCGGAAAGCTTTTCAACCAGGTTTTGCAAGGACTGGTCCGTAATACCAACAACTGAAGGAGCCACCATATTGCCCAATTCAGCATTGTTGAGATAAGTTCTCAGGTTAGAATAGTAATCAAGACGAAGCCGCGTCATTCGCTCATTCTTCTCGATCTCTTCCAACTTATCAGCGACACTACTGGCTTGCTGACTTAAATCAACAATCCTGCTTTGTGATCTGTATTGCGTATAATCTTGTCCGGCGGACTGTAAAGACTCCGTGATGCTTGAAATCTGATTATCAATAAAATTAAATGTCTTATTTGCTATACGGTTCTTTTCATCAAGTCCGAATTGGATATAAACATCCGAAAGTTCATTAAGATAATGTACGGCTCGTGCAGGTTTATCGGTCCTGAACATAACATAGAGTAGTCGTGATTCTTCACCGTCCAAGATCACATTCATGTTATTCCGGTAGTTCAGGGCTAAAAGACTTAGATTATTAAAAGTTAGCGTATACTCTTTGTTTAAAACCGGATTACGCCCTTCTATCGGCTTGAGTGTAAAACTGAAATATTCATTCTCAAACTTTTCTCCAATGGTAACCCGATTGCTGAACTTGATTAATACATCCTGTCCGTTCAATCTTGTTTCCTTGTCACAACTAATCTCCGCAGTCGTGGCGCTGAGAAGGGTTATTTTAAGTGGCACTTCCTTAACCTGAACGAATGAATCGGGCATCTCTACCTGAAAAGGCTCCCGCATGTACATATCAGTATCACGCCATAAATTATCCTTTTCCCGCCAGGTATATTTCCAGCCCAGGTTTTCAATCGTCTTCAAGTTGAGAGAAAATGCTTTAATGATACCAATCTGGTTCACAACATTTGTTTGAGGGTTTTCTCTCCTTGAACTTCCCTCAAAAATATCCGACATTTCAGTATCTGTACTGTTCGGATTGATCAATAATGTCGTGGATATTTCGTACTTGGGTTTTATGTAATGATGGGAAAACAAAGCAATAAGAACACCCAGAACGGCTCCTGCCACTACCCAGTACCAACTCTTTAAAACCCGGCTCACAATGCGGCTGCTTCCAGTCTCTTGAGAGGAACCCGATGAATGATTTCTAGTATGTCCGTTATTACTGCTCACGCCTTGTTAAATTAAAAATTAATAACGTTCAAAAGCAAAAAAGCTGTTGATGCCGCTGCAAGTACCAGGGTGATAGCTGGTGCTTTCAAAGGCAGGTTTTTATTTCTGGCTGGCGATACGGTTATTATATCATTGGGCATTGTGTAAAAAGCCGGCGAACTTATGGCAGATTCATCCTGCATATCAAGTACAAAAACCTCATCACCTGTAGCAGTGGGACGAATCACCTTAACAGTATTCAAATTGGCGAAATTCGTAAATCCACCTGCGGTACTCAAGGCATCCAGGATAGTAAACTCGCTATTGTAATTAAAATATACACCTGGTTTCACCACCTCTCCAATCACGGTTATTTTATAGTTTAATAATCTTACCTTGACCGCAATATCACGCAAATATTCCTTGGCTTTTTCTTCAACCACTATCTCACTTTCCGGTAGTGACATTCCAATCACGCGGACCTTACCAATAACCGGTAAGCTCACTGTGCCGTCTTGACCTACCTCATAACCGTATACGTATTGTCCTTCCAAATCGTTATACACCTGCGTTGCACCGGCCTGAATTCCAGATTGGGCAGGATTGTAAATCTTATTCAATTCCTCATCCGACGTGATGATACTTACAAACAGGTTATCGCCTGATTTAATTTGATATACCGGAGCATCCTTTCTGATAATATCTCGTCCATCTACTTCACGAAGG
>CAYGOW010000190.1:0-7070 GCA_964351425.1 uncultured Roseivirgaceae bacterium | reverse complement strand
AGCTATTACTTATCGTGCGAAAGGAAGGGGTCAGTGTACGTAGGTATCTCCATCTATCCAGCGGGAATTACAATGAATCCACGTCCAAGCTATATACCGACCTTGGACTGCTGACAACCAATGAAACGCTTGCGCATGATGTCTCCGAATTCTTCAATGTAATTACCGGGCATTCGCTGCCAAGTGTTTATAAGAGCCTGATTACCGCACCGAAGGACATGCGCCAGCAGTTAATCGCCATGATCCAACGGGAGGCGGAGAATGCGCGAAACGGGAAAACGTCAGGCATAGTTATCAAGATCAATTCGTTGCAGGACAAGGAAACCATTGACGAACTTTATCTGGCCTCACAGGCCGGGGTACCCATCAAGCTGATTGTCCGGGGCATGTGTTGCCTGCGTCCTGCACGTAAGGGCCTGAGTGAAAACATCCAGGTGATCTCCATTGTAGGACATTATCTGGAACATAGCCGTATTTATTACTTCCATAACGGGGGGGATTACACGTTGTATGTCGGAAGCGCGGATATGATGGTTCGCAGTTTTGAACGCCGGCTGGAATCACTGTTCGCCATCACCGATGATTTATTAAAACGACAGGTCAAAAATATTCTCCAGTTTAACCTGAAGGATAATGTGAATGCCTATGTCATGCAGGAAGATGGCAACTATGTCAAGAAACAGGAGAATGGAGAGCCGCCGTTTAATATTCACAAGGAATTCTACCAGGTGGATAAGGATACATTGCAGGATCTCGATTTAAGCATTGCCTTTATTGACGCCAAAGCAACGGAGAATGAGGAGTTGAACACTCAGCAGGAGGAAGTAGCTGATTCTCCAGCCGCTAACTGAAACGGGGGGACTTGTCTGAAGCGTTTCGTTCGTAAAGAAAATGCAATAAGCCATCTTTTAATCCAACATCAGGAACAATAATGTATCGGATTTGGGCCCATTCCATGACGGATGAATAAATTTCGGCCGCCGGAATGATGACATCGGCACGATCGGGGTTAAGCTGCAGGTTGTTGATCCGTTCCTCCAATGATAGTTCGCTTATTTCACCCATAATTTCGCGTAACCTCGTGTAACTAAGCTTTTCCTCTCCTTGTTTTCCGGCGAGATCAAAGAGCTTGTTGATATTTCCACCGGTTCCTGCGGCAAGTAATGGCCTTTCAGATTCACAGTGCTGCGTCACCCACTTGCGCATATTGTTCCAGATTATCGGAGAATCATGATGATCCAATCGTCGTACCGACCCTATCCGGAATGATCGCGTGGCCACCTTTTTTCCGTGATGATACAGATTCAGTTCGGTACTTCCGCCCCCTACATCTATATGAAGATAATTCTTCTTTTTATCCAGCAACGAGATGATTACATTATTGATCAGGAGGGCTTCCCGTTCGCCGTTGATTATCTGAATGGTCAATCCACATGCTTTCTCAACGTCAGCTGCAATTTCGGCTCCGTTTTCTGCTTCCCGCATGGCAGACGTGGCACACGCTATGTAGTCATCGACTTCATATAAATCGATAAGCAATTTGAAGGCCGACATCAGTTTTTTGAACTTGGCTTTTTTTACTTTTCCAATTTTACCGGTGGTAAATACATCCTGGCCCAGTCTTAAAGGAAAACGTAGGTATTCCACCTTCTTAAAAGTGAGCTGTCCCTGGGAGTGGATGACAAGGCTTACCTGGAGGCGTATGGCATTGGAACCGATATCAATGGCGGCTAGTTTCACGGGAGTAAATATAGGTGTTTAAAACAGATAGGCCGCCTTGCTACGACCATATTCTCCGTTAAAATAATTACCTTCGCAGTATGGATATACGTGACATACTTGAACAACGTATTCTGGTGCTTGACGGGGCCATGGGTACCATGATCCAGCGACATTCCCTGGATGAAAATGACTTCAGGGGCGATCGGTTTAAAGATCATCCTGGTGAGTTGAAGGGGAATAATGACCTTCTTTCCCTGACCCGGCCGGATATCATCAGAGAAATCCATCGGGCTTACTTCGAAGCAGGCGCTGACATAGCGGAGACCAATACCTTCTCCTCTACGACTATTGCCCAGGCGGATTACAATCTGGAAGAGGCTGTTCATGACATGAATGTTGCTTCGGCAAAGCTTGCTAAAGAAGTGGCAGAGGAGTTCACCGCCAAAGAGCCCGATAAACCACGTTTTGTTGCCGGTTCGATCGGACCTACCAACCGGAGTGCTTCCATAACCCCCGACGTAAATAATCCTGGCTATCGGAATATTGATTTTGATACCGTGAAGAAGGCCTATCGGGATCAGGCCGCAGCATTACTGGAAGGCGGGGTTGACTTGTTGCTGGTTGAGACCGTGTTTGATACATTGAATGCAAAGGCGGCCCTTTTCGGCATCGCCGAGCTGTTTGACGAAATTGGCAGGGAAGTGCCTGTGATGGTTTCTGGTACCATAACCGATGCCAGTGGCAGGACGCTTTCCGGGCAAACGACCCAGGCATTCCTTATTTCACTGGAACATATGCCGTTGCTGAGCATCGGATTAAACTGTGCACTGGGCGCCAAGGATTTACGACCTTATTTGCAAGTGCTGGCCAAAGACGCTCATTTTTTTGTGAGTGCACATCCTAATGCCGGGTTGCCTAATGAGTTTGGTGCCTATGATCAAACCCCTGATGAAATGGCCGCACAAATGAACGTATTCCTTGAGGAAGGTCTCGTGAATATTGTTGGTGGATGTTGCGGGACCACACCCGAGCACATTGAGGCCATTGCTTCCATGGCTGCGAAATATTCTCCGCGAAAGTTAAACGTGCCACAGGAATAGGCACCTTACTTTTATTTTGTTAACATAAAACCGATTCATGGGTTACTTTTAAGGAGGATCGCGAAAAGCGGGAGCCATAAAAGTGCATTATCCTCAATCATTTGGTATATTGTTAATCTATGGGAAGAACTATCATTATTTCAAACAGACTGCCTGTTAAGATTCAAAAAGACCAGGACGATAACCTGGTTTTTAAGCCTAGCGAAGGGGGGCTGGCCACCGGATTGGGATCTATTTATAAAGAAGGTGACAATGTGTGGATAGGGTGGCCCGGGATGTATTTTAAGAATAAGCAGGAGCAGAAAGAAGTTGAAGAAGAGCTGAAGAAGGAGAATATGCGCGGGGTGAATCTAACCCCGGAAGAAATCAAATTATATTATGAAGGGTTTAGTAATGAGACGCTATGGCCCACATTCCATTACTTCAACCAATATGCGCTGTATAAAAAATCGTACTGGCAGGCATATGAACGTGTGAATAAAAAGTTTTGCGAGGCAGTTCTGAAGGTTGCTAAGGACGGGGACACCATCTGGGTGCATGACTACCAGTTACTGTTGTTGCCCGATTTAATCCGGAAAAAACTACCGCATGTCAGTATCGGGTTCTTTTTACATATACCATTTCCCTCCTTCGAGGTATTTCGTTTGCTGCCTTGGAGACGCCAGTTACTGGATGGGGTCCTGGGCTCAGATCTGATTGGCTTTCATACCTATGATGATATGCGTCACTTCCTGAGTGCCGTAAGCCGTATCAGTTATTTTTCAAATCAGCACGGACAAATCACAAAAGACGGGCGTACGGTGGTGATTGATGCATTCCCCATGGGTATTGATTACGACAAATATGCCCGGTCTGCTGCATCACCGGAAACGCTGAGCCGCGAGGTAGGTTTCCGTACATCCCTTGGCGAGCAGAAACTCATGCTGTCCATCGATCGATTGGATTATTCCAAAGGGATTCCCGCACGCCTCAAAATTTTTGATTTGTTTCTGGAGAAATATCCGCAATACCAGGAGAAGGTATCCCTGATGATGGTGGTTGTGCCTTCCCGGGATAAGGTGGGTAAGTACAAAGACCTGAAGGAAGAAGTTGATTTACTCGTTGGACGAATTAACGGTAAATACGGGACTGTCAACTGGACACCCCTTCATTACTTTTACCGGTCATTCCCGTTGGAAGATCTTTCTGCCTTCTATCGCATGGCGGATGTAGCGCTGGTAACACCCATGCGAGACGGTATGAACCTGGTCTGTAAGGAATTTGTGGCGAGTAAGCTGGACCAGAAAGGCGTATTGATCCTAAGTGAAATGGCCGGTGCATCCAAAGAGTTGTCTGAGGCGATCATCGTAAATCCGAATGACAAACACCAGGTGCGTGATGCCATAAAGCAGGCCCTGGAAATGCCGGAGGATGAGCAGGTGAAGCACATGGAAATTATGCAGGCCACCCTTAAGAAATTTAATATTCACCATTGGGTCGATTTATTTATGACCAGACTTGGTGATGTACACAACAATCAACTAAAAATGAGTACGAAACTTCTGGATGAGAAAATTGAAAAAGCAATGATCAAGGATTTTGACAAGATCGAATGCCGCTTGCTGATGCTTGATTATGATGGGACATTAACGTCGTTCACCGGGAATCCGGGGGATGCCCATCCGGATAAGGAACTCATCGAGCTCATCGGAGCGCTCACGCAGGACGAACGGAATAAAGTGCTAGTCATAAGCGGAAGGGACAAAGGAACCCTGGAGGAATGGCTTGGGGATTTAAATGTGGAGTTCGTAGCCGAGCACGGTGTTTGGGCCAGACGTTTGGGCGAAGGATGGGGTATGACAGATACGTTGGATAATTCCTGGAAAGAAGATATCCGGCCAATTCTTGATATTTATGTAAATAAAACCCCCGGGTCGCTGCTTGAGGAAAAAGATTATTCCCTGGTTTGGCATTACCGTAAGGTTGAGACGGGTTTGGGAGAATTACGTGCCCGTGAGATTATCAGTCACATGAAATACCTTGCCGTCAACATGAACCTGCAGGTACTGGAAGGAAATAAAGTGGTGGAGGTGAAGAACCTCGAGGTCAATAAAGGAAAAGCCGCCGCAAAATGGCTGGAGTATTATGACTCGGATTTCGTATTTGCTATCGGAGATGACTGGACGGATGAGGATACATTTAAGGCGATGCCCCAGGAAGCCTATACCATTAAAGTAGGGGACAGGCGATCTGCCGCCCGTTTCAGCGTGAATGACACAAAGGATGTTCGTCGTTTATTAAGGAAAATGGCGGATAAATCTACCGCTGCTACTCCTAAGTAATTAAAGGAAATTCGGCTTACTGAGTTTTTTACTAATTCGGTAAGCCGCATTTACCAACCCGACATGGCTGTAAGCTTGTGGGAAGTTGCCCCACATACTTCCTGTGGCCGCATCAACATCTTCACTCAGAAGCCCGAGATGGTTCCCGTATTGCAACAGGTTTTCAAATGATTCGATTGCTTCATCCACTCTTCCTACGCAGGCCAGTGCTTCCACATACCAGAAGGCACATATCAGGAACGTGGTTTCTGGTGCTCCAAAATCATCTTTATGTTTATATCGGTAGAACAGACCTTCTTTGGACTTTAATTCTTTTTCCATGGCCTTCAGGTGTTTCTTCGAAACTTCCGATGCAGGGTCCAGGTAATTCATCAGGATAAGTTGCAGGTTGCTTGCATCCAGGTTATTGGAGCCTATAGCTTGTGTATAAACTGTTCGTTTAGGATCGAGACAGGCTTCAATTTTCTCCGAAGCCTGGGCACATAATTTATCTGCCAACTGGACAATCTCATTGTTATTGAAAGATTGTCCGATTTTCCTGGCAGCTTTTGCGCCTGCCCAGTGGAATAGATAGGTATAGCAATGGTATTGACTCAATGTTCTGAATTCCCATAATCCGGCATCCGGTTCGTTCATCAGTGCCTCGATATTATGAAGAATATCTGTTACCAGTTTCAATGAATCAGATCGTTCGGAATTGATGAATCGGCGATCTACAAATAGTGGCAATAAGGCCAGGAGAATTTGTCCGTAGACATCATTCTGTATATGTGTATATGCCTGGTTGCCTACGCGGACCGGCCCATTGCCCATGTATCCTTTCAGATCCAGGATTTCTTCGAAGAGTTCTTCTCGCCCTGTAATGCCATACAGGGGTTGATAACGTTCCTTCGTTTTCACCGAGATATTAATGATGTAGTTAAAATAACTTTCGAGCTCTTCAAAGTGGCCAATATTATTAAAAGCCGTGAGCGTATAATACGTATCACGCATCCAGCAAAAACGGTAGTCCCAGTTTCTTCCGCTACCAGGGGATTCAGGCAAACTGGTACTGCCTGCAGCGATAATAGCCCCGGTATCCTCATATTGGTGTATTTTTAAGGCAAGGGCACTCCGGTTAATTTCCTTCTGGTGAAAATCACTGACGCTCATATTCTTTACCCAACCCTGCCAGTAACGCTTGGTACGATCAAGAAAACTTTCACATGTGCTCATCAGGGGCGCTTCCAGCGGGGCGCCGTAAGTAAGTACAAGATATTTAGTGTCATTCAGGACAATGCTTGTTTTCTCGACAATATAGGAAATGGAAACATTGGTGGTGAGTCTCAGTTCTTTCTCCAGACCCAGGTATTCAATGTGATTGCTAGCCTCATATTGTTCAGGACGAAGCTTGCCATAATTACCGACCGGCCGGCAATTGATGTTCACACTGGGTTGTCCATCCAGGGGTTCCACCTTACGAATGAGCATTAACGGCTTATAATAGCGATCAAACTGATAAAAGCGTGGTGCGAAATCAGTGATTCTGTACCTGCCGTCTTTACTGGTGATTTCGGTACACAGGATATTGGTATTCTCAATATAATGCTGTTTTGATTCCAGGATCTCACCATTGGGTTTTATAGTAAATTCACCCCCTTTTTCATCATCAAGCATGCCTCCGAATATAAAGCTGCTGTCAAATCTCGGCCAGCACATCCAGGCTATATTACTATTCATGTGGATATGGGCTTGAAAGGAACAGTTTCCAATAAGTCCATAATCGTAGGTATGTCTTGACATAGTTGTTATTTCTTAAAATGATTTACAATAAGACTGGAAGCACCCAGTATAGGCGCCGTCTGGTTGGGTATTCCGGAAGGAATCACTTTGACTTTCCCTTTATAGATGGTCATCAGATTTTTCTCCAGGTGACGAATGGTAGGTT